>JAPLUH010000515.1 GCA_026397675.1 Verrucomicrobiota bacterium | reverse complement strand
ATCCAGTGCGCTATCGCAACATCTGGGTCCGCAAGCTGGACTGATCCAATCCGAAGGTTTCCGTTTTGACCCAGAAGCGCCGAGGCGGGTTGCACGCTTATGAAAAATCAATACCGACTGGGGTGGCTGCTCCACTGTTTCTGGATGCTGGGACTGACGGTTGAGGTGTCCGCCGCTGAGTCGCGTCCGCTTCGTGCGCTGCTGGTCTGTGGGGGATGCTGTCACGACTACCCGGTCCAGAAAGATGTCCTCAAACGAGGCATCGAGGCTCGGGCTCGGGTGATCGTCGACACGGTCCAGCAAGGGGGTGTCTCGAAAGAGAGTCAGATTCCTCTGTACGCAAACCGCGACTGGGCTAAGGGCTACGATGTGGTGATCCATGACGAGTGTTTCGGTGCGGTCGCCGACACTAACTGGATCTCGCGGATCCTTGCCCCACACCGGGCTGGCCTGCCGGGAGTAAATTTGCATTGTGCCGTCCATAGCTACCGTGCCGCGCCCGGCGATCTTTGGCAGGAATACTTAGGCCTTCGCTCCATGAAGCATGGCAAGGCCACACCCATCTTGATTCGCACGGTGGAGAAACAGCACCCCATCATTCGGGGACTGGGTTGGCAGGATTGGCTGACCGGCAACGAGGAACTCTACAACAACGTGAAGGTGTTTCCCTCAGCCACCGTGCTTCAACGCGGGGTTCAGGGTGACGACGACTGCGCCATCACTTGGGTCAATCGCTACGGATCTACCCGGGTGTTCAGCACGTCTTTGGGGCATTTCAACGAGACCGTGAGCGACGAACGCTATCTAGATCTGGTGACGCGTGGTGTGCTCTGGGCGTGCGATCGCCTGGATGTCCAGCACCTCAGTCCCATGTCCCCGTCGCCCCCGACCCGCTCCACTTCGCCGACCACAATTTCGGGGAAACCCTAGACGCACCCAGATCAAGGTGCGTGACCGTGGGATCGAAACCACTCCACGGCATCGGTCAGGGCCTGCTCGGGCGGAGTTTGTGGCAACCCGAGTTCTTGGATGGCTTTGGCGGGGTTGAACCACATTTTGTAGGCAGCCATGCGAACCCCGGCCAGCGGTGCCTTGGGAGGTTTTCCGGTCCAACGGGCGATCCACTCGTCTACATGCGCCGCACCCAAAGCCACGGCGTGGGGCACCTGGAATCGCGGGGCTGGGATGCCTGTCAGACTTGAAAGGGTGTCGAGGGCCTGTTTCATGGTCCAATTGCCTTGGGCATGTCCCAGAATGTAGCGCTCTCCCACCCGCCCTTTCTCGGCAGCCAAAATGTGACCCGCGACGACATCTTGCACATGAACCCAGTTGAGTCCGGTGTCCAGGTAAGCGGGCATCGCGCGGCGGAGATAATCCACGATGACTTGTCCGGTTGGAGTGGGTTTTACATCCCGCGGTCCGATCGGGGCGCTGGGGTTGACGATGACCACCGGCAGGCCGGCCGCAGCGAGTTCTCGGGCCACCACCTCGGCTCGCCATTTGGAGAGCTTGTAGGGATTGGACATCTGAGACTCG
>JAPLUH010000459.1 GCA_026397675.1 Verrucomicrobiota bacterium | reverse complement strand
AACCGGCCGGCACCTCAGCAGGCCATCGGACCAAGAACGGCACCCGATGGCCACCCTCGAACAAATCGGCTTTGTGACCGCGGAAACCGGCACTCGGATCATGTCCAAAGCCCCGCAACTCGCCGAGATTGGCCGCCGGCGAACAACCATTGTCCGCCGTAAAAACCACCAACGTATTGCGGGAAATTCCGAGGGTATCGAGCGAATCAAGAATGTCCCCCACCGTCGCATCCACCTGCACCACGAAATCGCCATAAGGGTTCGTTCGCGTCCGCCCGACAAATTCCGGAGTCGGAACCGTTGGTGTGTGAGGAGAAGCCAGAGCCAAGTAGAGGAAAAACGGCGTGCCGTCTACTGCCCGCGCCCGTGCCCGCGACTCGATCCAAGACAACGCCTCCCGACGAAACCGCGGATGCACCTCCTCATGCCGGAAATCCGGCCCAATCACCCCAGCCCGCCACATCTTAGGCCCTGGACTGGCCGCCACACGGTCCACCGGCACCGTCGTTGAGCGATCCTGACTCAGGAAAACAAACGGAGGCATATCCAGCGAAGCGCTAATTCCCAGAAACCGGTCAAACCCATGAGATAGTGGGCCACCGCCAAAGGATTGAGCAAAATCTACCTCCTCCAATTTGGGCCCCGTCCGCACCCAATCCACACCCAAGTGCCACTTCCCCACCATGCCCGTCGCATACCCCTGACCCCGCAAAAATCCCGCCACCGTCAACCGACCGGGTTCAATCAGAGCTGGATCGTACCCATGCAGCACACTCGACTTGAGTTTCCCCCGCCAAGAATAGCGCCCCGTCAGCAACGTATAACGGCTCGGCGTACAAACCCCAGAAGCCGAATGAGCATCAGTGAACGTGCGTCCCTCACGAGCCAACCGATCAATGCCTGGAGTTTTCCAAGCGCACTTCGCATTCAGACTCGAGACATCCCCGATTCCCATGTCATCGGCCAAAATGACGATCACATTCGGCCGAGCAGCAGGTGCTAAAGCAGCACGGCCAATCCCCACGAAGCCCAGAAAGCCCACCACCCCAAAGAACCACCCCTGGAGCCAGCCTAAACGCCAACCCGGCCCCCGACCGCGCAGCCAAAAAAGAGAATGCATGGGAAGATCCCCCACGTTGCCCATCGCCCCTCCCTTTGACCAGCCCCGTATACAGCCCCACGCAAGTGACAACCCGAAGCAGGGACGGACCGCTCGGAGATCGGTCCCTACGTGTGAACATGAAACTGAAACGACTAACCGGTGAAAGACCGCGTACGGTGCTGGCATGGCACCGTGTAGCTAAAGGTAACTGCGTCGCCGTGAAGCGGGGTGGGGCCGCATAAGGGACAGGGCCGCATAAGGGACAGGCTCTAAAGCGACCTCGGAGGTCTTCGGGCCACATCCCCGGTTCCTGCCACAAACTCAGCCTCACCCATGCACTTCCGAGGTAGGGCGATTTCTCCGAAAGCGCCGCTCCGGCGAACATAACAAAGAAGCGCCACTCTCCCGGGCAAGCACTCTCAACGCTCAGTACCACGGGGCCAGCGCCACGGGGACGGACCGCTCGGAGATCGGTCCCTACCTCGGAGGTCATTGGGCTGCATTCGAGGGCCGCCTAAGGGACAGGCTCTAAAAAGCGGCCCAGCGGCAGCGGGTCGGGGCGAAGCGAGCATTGGAACGTCAACACCCTTACCCCCCTCGCGCACAGCGCGAAAGCTGATCCTCCTCAGAGCCTACTCAGCGAGCGGAGGCCTGATACCGCAAACAATGTAGCGGAGCGGTGTCGGGCCGTAGTGAGCCTTGGAGGCGAACACCCAACCCCCTCGCGCAAAGCGCGAAAGCTCCTCCTACACAGAGCCTACCCAGCGAACGGAGGCCTGATGCCGCGGAGCCCCGCCCACCAAAAACCCGAGCGGAGCGGTGTCGGGCCGTAGTGAGCCTTGGAGGCGAACACCCCAACCCCCTCGCGCACAGCGCGAAAGCTAATCCTTCCCAGAGCCTACTCAGCGACCGGAGGCCTGATACCGCGGAGCGGAGCCCACCAAAAACCCGAGCGGAGCGGTGTCGGGCCGTAGCGAGCCTTGGAGGCGAACACCCCAACCCCCTCGCGCATAGCGCGAAAGCTAATCCTTCCCAGAGCCTACTCAGCGACCGGAGGCCCGATGCCGCGGACAATGTAGCGGAGCGGTGTCAGGCCGTAGCGAGCCTTGGAGGCGAACACCAAACCCCCAGCGCAAAGCGCGAAAGCTCCTCCTCCCCCGAGCCTCCTCAGCGACCGGAGGCCTGATACCGCGTAGCCCCG
>JAPLUH010000031.1 GCA_026397675.1 Verrucomicrobiota bacterium | reverse complement strand
CCTGCGCGCGCAGGACCGGTCCCGCGGAGCCCTACCAAACAGCGTGCCGCACAAAACGCTCTCCTTCGGAGCCCGTCGCCGGTAATCTAAAAATATAGAACAGTGGCCCCTTTTGTGTAAATAGATGAGACCGACCCCGCGACGACCCTGCGACCAACGGATAGGTGTTCCGTCGACGGGCACCCTGCCCTAAGTTCACACCCATGTTCACCCGTGCCCACGCATTCGCCAGCCTTGCGGCCCTGATGTCTCTCCAGGCCGCCGATCGCCCGCAGTTCGGCGAAGCCTGGTCACGGAACATGACCTCACCCGAGGTCAACCTCCCGGCCACATTCAATCCGACCAACGGAACCCACATCCGGTGGAGCGTCCCTCTGGGTGCCTCTGGAACCGAATCTCACTCCACCCCTGTGGTCGCTCATGGACGCATCTTCATTGGCACCAATAACGAGCTGCCACGGGATGCCCGACGCACCGGCGATCGCGGCATCATGCTCTGCCTCTCCGAAGCCACCGGAGCTCTCGAATGGCAACTGGCCGTCCCCAAGCGCGAAGAGGATATTTACCACGACTGGCCGAAAACCGGTATGGCCTCGCCCGTCACCGTCGAAGGCGACCGCGTCTACCTCGTCGACAATCGCGGCGTCGTCCAATGCCTGGACATCCGCGGACAAGCCAACGGCAACCAAGGCCCATTTCAGAACGAAGCCGCCTACCTCAACCTTCGCGGCACCAACGCCTTACCCGTGCCAGTGCCCGCGGCCGTGCCGGACGCCGACATCCTCTGGTCCTTCGACCTCACCCGAGAGGCCGGTATCTGGTCCCATGACGGAGCCCACAGCTCCATCCTCATCCATGGCGACTACCTGTACATCAATACCAGCACCGGCGTAGACAACACCCACCGCGTCATCCGCACCCCCAAGGCCCCCAGCCTCGTGGTGCTCGACAAACGCACCGGCCGCTGGGTCGCCCACGACGGCCTCGGCATCGCCCCGCGCATTTTCCATTGCACCTGGTCCTCCCCCTCCCTCACCACGGTCAACGGCCAGCCACGTATCCTCTTCGCCGGCGGCGACGGCGTTGTCTATGGCTTCGATCCCTACCACCCAGGAAACCCCTCGTCCGAACCGTCCATCCTGACCAACCCTTGGCGCTTTGACTTCGATCCCAGCGGACCCAAGACCAACGTCGGCAGCTTTCTCAACAACCGACGCGAAGGTCCCAGCAACATCTACGGAATGCCCGTCGCCCTCGGAGACCGGATGTACGTCGCCGGCGGCGGCGATTGGTTCTGGGGCAAGAACGAGGCCTCGGTCCGCTGCATACGCACCACCGGACAAGGCGACGTCAGCGCCTCGAACACCCAGTGGTCGTACCCACTGGGTCGCCACACCATGAGCACCCCGGCCGTCGCCAACGGTCTGGTCTTCTGCGCCGACTCCATGCGCACCCTCCACTGCATCGACGCCGCCACAGGCAAAGGCCTGTGGACCCACGAACTCGATGGCGAGGTCTGGGCTTCAGCACTGGTGGCCGACGGCAAAGTCTATATCGGCACCCGACGTGGCGGATTCTGGACCTTCGCCCTGAGCCGCGAAAAACTGCTCCTCGGTCACGTGGCCCTGGGTTCGCCCATCAGCGCCACCGCCGTGGCCGCCAACGGCACCCTCTACGTCGCCACCGGAACCCGACTCTTCGCGACGGCG
>JAPLUH010000150.1 GCA_026397675.1 Verrucomicrobiota bacterium | reverse complement strand
AACTCGCTGACCGGCGTTTCTTTCCAGAACTCGCTGCCGCTCCTCCTGCGGGGATCCCGCGCGGCGATGACGAATTTGTCCGATCCGACCCGCTACGACCTGCTGGGTGTACCCAATACGGCTGACGGCAATCTCAAGGCCGCCCGCGCACTCGAGGCAGCTACCGGATCGGCATTCCCCAGCAAGGCCAACCGAGACCTGCTCCAGCAGCAGTATGAGAACATGCGGCGCACGCTGGAAATCTTCGCGGGCATTAATTTCAGCGAGACCGGCAACACCTTCGTCGACGGCGAGAACACCGACGGCAACAAACCGTATTATTTGTTCCCGACCACCAACGCGAAGAATGGCGCCGGACCTTCCGGAGCAACCAATCCCGGCTATGTGGTTCCCACCTCCGCCTACGGCTACTTCAACCAACTCAAGTCGGCCGCACTGGTTCTCAACAAAACCGACGCTCTGGTCGCCGGCACTCAAATCGACGGTTGGGATACCCACAGCAATCAAGGCGGAGCCACGGGTGCCCATGCGAATTTGCTGCAGCGAGTGGGCTGGTCAATTTATGCGCTCCGGCAGTATTTCCGCCAGTATGCCGACCAGTGCCGCTGGGACGATCTCGTCATCGTGACCTTGTCGGAATTCGGTCGCACCACCATCGAGAATTCGGACAACGGCACCGACCACGCTGAGGCCAGCGTTATGTACGTCGCTGGTGGAGGCATTAAGGGGTTGCGCACCGACGCCACCGGCAAGGTCACCCACAGTGGCGTCTTCAACTGCGGCCCGTCGGATCCGGTGCCCTGGCAAACCGGCATGACTGGCTCGATGTTCCAGAGCACCGGCCGCTACTTACAACGGGCCACCGATTTCCGCTCGGTGATGGGCAAGGTGGTCCGTGATCATCTCGGTGCCAGCCAAGAGCAACTCAATCGCATCATTCCTGGCTACGCCGACCTGAAACAAAGTCTCAAAGCCGGCGGAATCCAGTCTCAGGACAAGGTCCGCATCACCGGCGAGCCCGACTTGATTTGAGTTCGGTTGCGGAGCTCGGGCATGGACCCGTCGGACAATCCTGGTTTAAGAAAAGGCCTCGGCCGGCTTGAAATCTTCGGGCTGGCGGTCGACAACTCACCGGTGACTTCGATCAAGTTCGGCACCTCCGGTTGGCGTGGGCTCATCGCCCGGGACTTTACCTTCGAGAACGTGCGGTTCGCCGCGCAAGGCATTGCCGACTACTTGCTCGAGGAAATTAAATCGGCCGGAAACACCGGCTCCTCGCAAAAACGGGAAGTCATCATCGGTCACGACACCCGTTTCCTGGGCCGCGAATTCTCACTGGCCGTGGCTGAGGTGCTGGCCGCCAACGGGCTGACTCCCCTGCTCTGCCAGCGGGACGCACCAACACCGGTCATTGCCCATACCATCCGCGTCCGGAAGGCCTTGGGCGGCATCAACATGACCGCCAGCCACAATCCGGCCGAATACCAGGGCCTCAAATTCAGCGGGTCAAACGGAGCGGCCGCTCCGCCCGAAGTCACCGGCCGCATCGAAGGCCATATCCGCCATCGTCAGGAATCGGGCTGGACCTTCCAGGCCGGACTGGTCGGCTCGTTTCGCTGCAAGGAGGTCGACCCGACCCCGGCCTACCTCAAGCAGCTCCGCAAACACATCAACTTCGCCGTCATCAAGAAGGCCAAGCTCAAGATCGCCGTCGAACTCATGTACGGCACCGGTCGTGGTTATCTCGACACGCTGCTGGAGGAGGACGGTGGTGCCAAGGTCCTCCGATTCCACGACACATTGAACCCCAGCTTCGGCGGACATCATCCGGAACCCAATGCCGAGGGCATGGCACCGGCCCGCGAGGCGATTCTGGCGGGCAAGGCGACGCTGGGCTTAGGCCTCGACGGTGACGCCGACCGCTTCGGCATCGTGGATCGCGACGGCACTTGGATCACCCCGAACCAAGTATTGGCCCTGGCCTTGTATCACCTGAAGAAGAACCGCGGCTGGACCGGTTCGGTAGTGCGCACGGTGCCGACCAGCCACCAAGTCGATGCGGTGGCCGAGCTGCTGGGAGTGCCCGTCCACGAGACCCCGGTGGGGTTCAAATACATCGGAGCCCTGATGGAATCGGAACCCATCATCGTGGGTGGCGAAGAGTCCGGGGGTCTCAGCGTGAAAGGTCACGTGCCCGAGAAGGACGGAATCCTGGCCTGCCTGCTCATGGCTGAGTTGGTGGCCACCGAAAAGAAGCCCCTGATGAAGATCCTGGCCGATCTGGAAAAGAAGACCGGCGAATTCCACACCACTCGCATCAATGTGGCCATCCCGGCCGACAAAAAAGAGGCCCTGCTCCAGCGACTGGCCGCAGGTCTCGACCAGGTCGGCACGTCCAAGGTGGAGCAATTCATCACCACCGACGGCTTCAAATTCTTACTCCCGAACCGCGAGTGGGTCGCCTTCCGCGCCAGCGGCACCGAGCCCCTCATCCGCTGCTATATCGAGGCCAAGTCAGCGGCCCAGCTTAAGAAGCTCGAGAAGGCCTGCCGCGCCCTGCTGCTGGCCTGAGAGGGCCACAAGGCTTTGCCCGCGCTTCCAAGCCCCGGGCACCGAGCTCCCGATCGCTCAAGCCAACACGGCCTGAACCACCTCGCCATGGACGTCCGTCAAACGACGCTCGAGGCCGTTGTGGTAGTAAGTGAGGCGCTGGTGGTCGAGTCCGAGCAGGTGCAAGATGGTGGCGTGGAAGTCGTGCACAGTGACCACGTTCTCGATGGATTTGTATCCGAACTCATCGGTGGCCCCGTGGCTAAATCCTTTTTTGACACCGGCTCCAGCCATCCAGCAGGTAAACCCGGCAGGGTTGTGGTCGCGTCCCTGAGAACCCTTTTGGAACGTCGGCATGCGACCAAATTCGGTGCACCAGACCACCAGTGTGTCTTCCAACAGGCCGCGCTGACGCAAGTCGATGAGCAAGCCGGCCGTCGGCTTGTCGAGGACCGGTCCGTGCATGCTGTACTGGCTGGCAATATCCTTGTGGCCATCCCAGTTGCTCACGCCTTCGCCGCCGGTTTGGTAGGCACCATTGAAGAGCTGCACGAATCGCACCCCCTTCTCGATTAACCGGCGGGCGAGGATGCAATTACGGGCATAGGCCGTACGCGTGTCCTTAATCTTGGTGCCGGCCTCATCGGCGCCGTACAAGCGAAGGATGTGTTCGGGCTCGCTAGATAAGTTAGCAACTTCCGGGACGGTGAGCTGCATGCGGGCGGCCAATTCGTAGCTGGCAATCCGCGCGGCCAGCTCGGTGTCGCCCGGAAATCGCTCGGCATGCCGTTCATTGAGTCGCTGAAGAAAACTCCGGGTGGCGCTGTCGCTGGAAGCCGCCACACCACCGGGGCGCGCTAGATTGCGGATCGGGTTCGTGGCGTTGAACTCCGTGCCCTGGAAGGCCGCTGGCAAGAATCCGGGAGCCCAGTTGTTCACGCTGTTTTGAGGCTTTCCGCGCGGATCGGGAAGGGCCACATAGGCGGGCAGACTCTGGTCGTCGCTGCCCAGCGCATACGTCATCCAAGCGCCCATGCTAGGAAAGCCATCGAGCGCGTTGCCGGTGGACATGTAGTTCTCGCCGGGGCCATGCGTGTTGACCGTGCCGACGTATCAACTCTGGCTTGTAGTCGAAGGTATCCAGCTGGCTGCAGGCTCCGCTGCAAAAGATCACCAGCACGTTTTTGGCGCGCGGGGTGAAATGGGACTGGCGCGCTCCGTAAGGCCGGCCGGGTTCAATTAGAGGCCGAAGCGGCTCCCGACGGTCTGCGTTCTGAGCGAGCAGCCCCTGGCGCCCCAAGAGATGGGTCAAGGCAATGGAACCGAGGCCGAGGCCGGTGTCGCCGAGGAAACGCCGCCGATTGAGCAGCGGACTTTGGAAGGCAGGAGGGATCGGTGCACTCATGGAATGAAGAGAAACTCGTTGGAATTGAGGACCCCGCGGCAGAACGCCGGCAATCCCTCAGACCGAACGAAGGCCATCGCCTCCTCCGCCTCGGCGCGCTGCGGAGTTCGGTTGAAGGCCAATTGCCACGCCGCCCGGACCTGAGACTCCGGTTGCTCGCCCGCTTCATGCCGAAGCCGCTCAGCAAAGGTCTGGGACTGGTCGAGGATAAATCGACTATTGAACAGGTTCAGCGCCTGCAAGGGCGTGGTGGAAACGCTGCGCTTGGGCATCACCAGACTGCCATCCGGACAGTCGAATGCGCCAAAGATGCCATCTTGCTCCATGCGCACCTTGAAGGCGTACACCATGCGGCGCGTGTCGGCAGGCCCGAACGCCTCCTTGGGATGGTAGTGATAGACGTTCTCCCGATCTACCACATGCAGGTAGAAACTGGGGCCTCCACGAGCGCGGTCTAGATTGCCACTGACAGCCAAAATACTATCACGGATCCCCTCAGCCTCGATGCGCCGCGGAGGAAAGCGCCACAACAACCGGCTGCCCGCATCCACGGCAAGGGCCTCTTTTCGGGGCAGGCCGGATTGCTGCCAGGTGGCTGAGGAGAGAATGCGCCGTTGAAGGTGCTTGAGGCTCCAACCGTGCTCGATCAAGTCGCTCGCCAGCCAATCCAACAATTCCGGATGCGTGGGCTTGGAACCATTCCGGCCGAAGTCATTGGGAGTATTAACCAACCCTACACCGAACTGATGCTGCCAGACGCGATTAACGATCACACGGGCCGTCAGGGGATTGTCTGGACGAGCGATCCAGTCTGCCAAGGCCAACCGACGCTCGCGCTCGGGAGCGTTGGTGGACAACACCAAGGGTTGGAACAACGCCAATGTTCCTGGCGACACGGTTTCCCGTTTCAGAAGCGGATCCCCGCGGTGCAAACGATGGGTCGCTCCGGGTTGAGAAAAACTTCCGGAGTAAATAGACGGCGCCTTCGAAAGGGTCTCCCGCTCTTTGCGAGCTAATTCCAGTTCCGCCAGCCAGCGTTTCCCCTGAGATGCCTCGGATTCGGCGAGGCCTTCGAAGCGGTACACCGGCCCCGAGGGCTGGGTGGATTCTCCGGCGAAAGGCACCCGATCATCGGAGGTCGCCACGATCTTCCAGACTCCGGGTTCGGTTGCCACTTCGATGCGGTACTGGGTGATCAGGCGATCCTTGAAGTTCCCTTCCCGATCACGCCCCCAAACCACGCGACCAATGCGCTCAGACTTGGGGAATTCTAATTGAACCCAACCCTTGCCCGCCTCGCTGGAAATCCACGAACGCGTGTTACCAGGGCGACCATCGTTCAAATGCTCCAACTTGTGGATCTCATACCCAGCCAAACTCCCTGAGGCCGTGGCTTTGGTTCCTGCCGAGGCCAAGGCCACATTGCGATCGCCCGACCAAACTTCGAGTTCGTCGATGCACGGTTCGCCGCCCGTCGTGGCGAGGATTGTAAAACGCACACGCCGCGCGTCGGTGACCGTGAACCGATCTTCATTCTGCCGAGCAACCACGGCCGACCGCCGGTCTGCCGCGGCCGTCGGGGATGCCGGTGCCGCCCGCGGAATGAAGACTTCGAGTCGCTTTTGCAGGTCTTGGATCCGCCCTTCGATGCGGGCGACCGCTTGTGCCCGTTCGGGCGGCAATGGCAGCGTTCGTTCGCCGTGTTGGACGCCCGAGAAAATGGCCGCCATCGAGTAGTACTCAGTGTGGGTAATGGGATCGAACTTGTGCGTGTGACAGCGAGCACAACCCAAGGTGAGCCCCATGAAGGAGGT
>JAPLUH010000214.1 GCA_026397675.1 Verrucomicrobiota bacterium | reverse complement strand
TCTCGGGGCGTTTATCTGGGGTCCGATTTGAGCGCCGGTGAATGGGGTTCGGCGGTAGATCGAGCTCTCGGGGCTTGGCCCGGGTCGCCTTACTTGTTGCAGCAGTACCACAAACCGCGACTGCTGGAGGCAGAGGCTTTGGACCTCGATACGGGGGAGATCACTCGTCAGCCAGTCCGTGCTCGCTTGTGCCCGTATTACTTCGTGTCTGGTGATGGGGATCAGGCCCGTCCGAAACTCGGAGGCATCTTAGCGACGCTCAATCCGGCGGATAAAAAAATCATCCACGGCATGAGCGATGCGATTCTCGCTCCGTGCAGTGCTTGAGAAATCGCCCAATTACAGCAGCACCACTTCGGTGCCCACGCCGGCGTCGGTGAAGATCTCTAGCAAGACAGAATGCGGCACGCGGCCGTCTACGAAGGAGACTTTTTCGATGCCGGATTTTAGCGCCGAAACCGCGCTGTCTACCTTGGGGATCATGCCTTTGTCGACCACACCGGCGGCCTTGAGGGCGGGAACTTCGGAGATCGATAGGTGCGGGATGACGGTGGCGGGATCCTTCGGGTCGCGCATCAAGCCCGGGACATCCGACATGAAGACTAACCGGCATGCTTTGAGGGCGATGGCGGCCATGGCGGCGGCGACGTCGGCGTTGCAGTTGTAGACATGCCCGTCTTCGCCGCGGGCCGTCGGACTAATGACTGGGGTGATTCCCTGTCGGATGCAGTCCATCAAGGGCTCAGTGTTCACGGCAGTGACTTCTCCGACGAAGCCTATATCCACCGGGTTCCCGGCGGCATCTTGAAGCCAGAGTTTCTTGCAGGTGAAGATGTCGGTCCCGGCAAACCCTCGGGCCACACCACCCAGTGACTGAAGGGTCTTCACCACCTCGGGGTTGATTTCCCGAGACAAGACTTGGTCCACCACTTCGACGGTCGCGGCGTCGGTGACGCGTTGTCCCTGGATGAAGTGGGCCTTCAAGCCTGCGGCTTCCATGGCTCGGGTGATGGCCTTGCCTCCGCCGTGGACGACCACTGGGTTAATCTCTACCGCTTCCAAAAATACGATGTCTCGGGCGACGCCGTTGCGAATGGACGGATCGGGCGAGTCCATGAAACTGCCACCGTACTTCACCACAAAAGTCTGTCCGGAGAAGCGTTGGATGTAGGGCAGGGCTTCCAACAAGGCCGCTGCCTTGGAGATCAATTCTTGCATCGGTGGGAGAGGGTGCGGTGAGACACCCCTCCGTGTCACCTGTCCGATGCTGGACTTGTTGCCGTTTGCAGCGACTGCGCGTAACCTCAGCGAATAATGAATCCTGCTCCTGCGGCGGCTGGTCCTGGTAATACGTGGCTAATTTTCGCCCTCCTGACGGTGCTCTCTTGGGGTGTGTACGGAGTGATCCTGCACAAGGGTCGCGGCTACATGCCGATGGGGTCCGAAACCCCGCATGCGGGTCTGAAGGCCTTCCTGTTTGTCTGCATCGCCTATGCGATTATTGGCGTCGCCTCGGCGGTCTTGCTGAAGGTTCGTGGTTCGGATTGGAGTCTCACTCCGATGGGTATTCAATGGAGTCTGATTGCGGGTGTCACCGGTGCCTTGGGTGCATTCACCTTGGTTCTCGCGCTGGGGGCCGCTGCGCCCATTTACAAAGGAGCCGCAGCCGCGGCCGTGATGCCCATCGTCTTCGGCGGGGCTCCGGTCATCAACACGCTGGTCGCCATGCTGCTGCATCCGCCGCAGGGAGGCATTAAGACCCTTCCGCTGCCGTTCCTTTTGGGCTGCGTCCTGGCAGCAACCGGTGCCTTCATGGTGGCCAAGTACGCGCCGTCGAACACCGGGGGTCCGGCCAAGCCGGCAGCCGGTGTTGTGGCTCCCGCCATTTCCGCGGGCGGATCTACCAATGCTCATTGAGCTGGTCCATTCAGCGCCTCGTCGTGGCTGAGAACCCAAGCATGTGAGCGATACCGGACACTCGTCCACTGGGGCGTCCTTGGCAGGAATGCCCCCGTTGGATGCGATTCGATCCCTGCTGGGGGCAGTTGTGCCCACCAATCCGTTTTATGGGCGCAAGTACGCGTCGGTGGGGTGTTCGGCCTTGCCCTCGTCGTTGGAAGATTTTCAAACGCGCTTTCCGCTGACGACCAAGGCCGAACTGGTGGCCGATCAGGCCGCCTTTCGGCCCTACGGGTCCAACCTCACCTTCCCGGTGGCCGCCTACACGCGCTGCCACCAAACCAGCGGGACCCACGGAGCTCCCATGCGGTGGTTGGACACCCCGGAGAGTTGGTCGGCCATGACCGACGGTTGGGTGGAGGTGTTGAGGCAGGCCGGGGTGGGTTCGAGCGACCGGGCGTTCTTCCCGTTTAGTTTTGGCCCGTTCCTGGGCTTTTGGTTGGCCTTTGAGGCGGCCCAGCGCCTGGGCGTGCTCTCAGTATCGGGGGGCGGGATGAGTTCTTTGCTCCGCTTGAGAGTGCTGATGGAACAAGGCTTTACCGTGATGTGCTGCACGCCGACTTACGCGCTGCACTTGGCCGAGACGGCCCGCGCCGAGGGGATCGATTTGAGTCCGTGTCGGGTGCGGCGAATCATTGTGGCCGGCGAGCCAGGGGGGAGTCAGGCGACTGTCCGTTCGCGTATCGAAGCCGCCTGGCCGGGTGCCCAAGTGTTCGATCATCACGGGATGACCGAGACGGGTCCGGTGACTTATGAATCGGCCGAACTACCGGGAAGCCTGGTGCTGCTCGATTCCCAGTTTTTTGCGGAGATCGTGGATCCTCAGACATTGCTTCCCGTGTCCGAGGGGACGCGCGGTGAGTTGGTGCTGACGACCTTGAAGCGGGTGGGTTCGCCCCTCATCCGCTACCGGACTGGAGATTGGGTCTGCCCGCGACAATGGCGGGGGCGGTGGACGTTCGAGGGTGGAATTTTGGGGCGGGTGGACGACATGGTGGTCGTCCGCGGTGTGAATCTCTATCCCTCGGCTGTGGATGTAGTCGTACGATCCTTGGATTCGGTGGGCGAGTACCGGGTGACGGTGGACCAGACGGGCGACTTGGCGGCGGTGTCTATCGAAGCCGAGGCCTCGGAGTTGGTGTGTCGCGATCTGGCCGACCGCCTTCATGAGGCGTTGTCATTGAGGATTTCTGTGATCCCCGTCTCTGCTGGATCTCTGCCCCGGTTCGAGTTGAAGGCCCGGCGCTGGAAATTCTTGCCAGCCCGGCCCTAAAAGAGCCGGTCCGAGTCGGGCCTTGTTCCCGCAAGCCTTGTTCCCGTAAGTCGGAAGCCTGTTTCAACGAGCCTTCTGGAAGGCGCTCAACCCGCGAACAAGGTCCGCCGCTCGAGCCAAGACAGGGTCAGCCAACCGGACGGGAACCGCGGCCTTTTCAACGGTGTGGGTCTGGTTCGTCGACTCGTTCGGTTCGCTCCGTTGCGCGCGAACCAGATCGGCTTCAGTGACTTTGCGTCGTGGAAGGGGGGCAGAGCCCATGGCACCGCTAATGCCATTGGTTCCGTTGGGTTTGAGGGCCGCGATGGGGTTTTTGATGAATCCACGTTCGGTGTTTTCCGGGACCGGGATCCGAATATCCGGCGGGATAGGCCCCGCAGCCAAAGTTGATCCATCGCCCAGTCGGATGCGCCCTGCGGGTACCTGAAGGCGGGTACCGTCTCCAAGGCCGACCTCACGGAAGACTCCATGCCGTCCGGCGGTGGGTTGTCCGACCAGAGGGCTTCCGGTCTCTTGCCTTAACACGGCGGCCAACGCTTCGGCAGCCCCTTGGGTTCGGTTGTTGACCAAGACGGCCATAGGGAGGCTCCAGAGGCGCTGGGCGCCTGAGCCTGCAATCGAATTGCTACCCCAGTGGAGGATAGCCTCGGTTCGGTCGGAAAAGAGGCTGGCGGTCTCGCCGGCAGCCGGCAGGGAGTCGCCTGAAGCAAACCGGAGGTCTAGGACCAGACCGGAGGCGTTGGTGTTCCAAGTATTGTCATTCAAAGCAGCCCGGAGTGCCGTGGGCAATCCCAAGTCTACCCGGCCCATGCGGAGGTACAAAATGCCTCCGTCGAGCCGCTCCCGCCGGGCGATTAGCTCCGGGGCTGGATTGTTTGTGGATCCAGTGCTCGAGACTTCCTGCACCGGCCGGGCACCGAATCGTTCGATCAACGCTTGAGAGGCTTGGGCCTCGAACTCCGCCGAGCCTAGGTCGAGGTGGGTTCGAAGCACTTGGATCAACTCCGGCAGGCGCGTCGTCGAGGACGGCGTATCGCCCCGGAGGCCTGGAGACAGAACTATCGCCAGAAACAGCGCCAGGACTTCAATCCACCGCAGGGTCTCACGCATGGTGATATCATAGCTCTTGGGCCCGCTGCTGTCGCTTTCAAGTTGCCTCTCCCAGGCCATTCTAAGCCGGAACGATTGCAGTTGGATCGGTCGTGCCTGGCTCAGGCTCTGGTAGGCCTCCAAATGTCGTCCGCAGGCCCTCCCAGAAAGACTCTCCTAGGTAGGGACCGATCTCCGAGCGGTCCGGCCCTGCGGCAGTCCGGCTCTGCGGTGGGCCATGTCTGTGGACGTGGCGCTTTCGGAGAAATCGCCTTACCTCGGAGGTGCCCAGGCAAGGCTGAGTTTATGGTAAAACCCCTGGATGTAGCCCGAAGACTTCCGAGGTAGGGACCGATCTCCGAGCGGTCCGGCACCGCAAACGTTGGCGCTTTCAGAAGATTCGCCACGGCATCAATTTCCTCCCGACGAATCATTACCGCTCATACCAAATCACCATATATATCGGTAAAATTTCTTGTTTGGTGGTTTGAGATTTGGGACTCTCTGACATGGCCCGAAAGAGAAAACCCCTGGATGCGGTCGGAGAGGCACCTTTGGTGGCCCGGCTGCTCCGCTCCG
>JAPLUH010000372.1 GCA_026397675.1 Verrucomicrobiota bacterium | reverse complement strand
ACGCCGCCTTCCACAATTTGACGAAGGTGCGTCAATCCGTCGGCGAGATCCTGAACCGACTGCGCACCGCCGAGAACCGGACCCAAGCCGCTGCGCGCCTCCAAGAATCCACCGGCTACGCGGCCAGCACCCGACGAATGGAAACGCTCGATCCGTTCCTCAAGAAAAAGGGCTACGCACTCTTCGACGCGTTCAACTCGGACACCTGCGCATTGGGTCAGGTATTGGCCAACCACACCGGCATCGCCTTCACCAGCGGCAATCACACCTCCGATTACGTGCCCGTGCTGGCCATGGGACCGGGATCTGACCGAATCGAGGGATTCATCCAGAACACCGAACTCTTCGGCCACTACCTCGATTTCGCCGGGCTCTCCTTCCGCAATATCCAAGAACCCCTAGTGGCCGGCGCCTGCCAGGCCGCACCGACCGAGAATACCTCCGAGTACTTGCGCACCGCGTAGTGAACGGCATCGAGCGGGGCAGATCCGAGGCGCGACCCCGAGAAACCCCGCGCGTTTCGAACTCGACCTGGTAAACACCCCTCACAAATCGATCCACCAAATGTGGGACATCCGGAGGAGAATTTGCAGCACAGCCAAAGCCATTGACCGTCTCCCCGGCGAAGAAGGGTTCGAGGTAACCAGGATCTCTTGCCACGTCGAGGTCTCTGGAGCGGGGATCGGCGGCAACCGATCGCCGTAATAATCCGGCTTCTGCGGATCGGTCTTGAGCAGCAGTTCTTCGTAATCGGTCAAACCATCTTCGTCAGCATCGTAAGTGTTCACCGTCAGGCTGACTTCGTCGCTCCAAACAAACCCATAGAAATTGGTGACGCGCACACGATACCGGCCATAAGCAAAGGGGCGGACATGTCGCAGGACCAGGCGTTCACCGGTCTCTTGGGGTAAATTCTTTCCGTTGAACTGCCACTGGTATCGCAACTCGCCCGAGCCCTTGCTAGCCACCTGGAACACCACCTCGGGTTCCCCCTCCGCCACTTCGATCGGAGCGGGCTGCAGTACAATGCTGGGGGGCGTCAACGGGTAGACCGTGAGGAGGGCTGGCTCGCTGAAAATAGCTCCCTGAGCATTTTGCACGAAGACTCGATAGCGCCCCCCATCGAGGGACGGCGGCACATTGCTCAAGGTCAACTCAGGGGCCGTTGCTCCCGGAAGGGTCAACCCATCGCACTGCCACTGGAAGGTGGCTGGCAGGCCTAATTGCGCTACCACGCGGAACGTCACCTCACGCCCCTTCTCCACGGACTGAGCCTGAGGCTGAAGGAAGAGCACCGGAATCTTCTCAATGCCCACAGTGTCCTGAGCGTAGAGATTCAAAACCTCTTCCGGTGGCAGCGCCCGATTGAACAGTCGCAAAGTGTCGATTTCTCCCTGCAATCGCCCATGAGCTGTGCCTGAAATGCCTCCCAGGGTCAGGGGTGTCTTTAGTTGCATTGGATTCACGCGAATTGGAGCAGCCCCCACCGCTCGCCCATCCACCCAAAGTTGAACCACCATCTCCTTCTCATTGGTTTGTGTGGAGCGACTAAACACCACTACCACATGACGCCAGTCATTGGGGCTTTCTGGAAAACCGAAACCCAGTTCATCCCCAACGCCACTAGAGACCATCAACCGCATCCCATCCGTGCGAATGGAGAAACTCGACTGTTCTGGGACAGACTCCCGGGCACAGCCCAGCAGGTATCCTTGGATCGGGCAGCGCATCCACAAGGACACCGTCGTGCCGCGATACCCATTGGGACCAAATCCCGCCAGCGACGGAATGGTGATACTGACATTGCTGCCGCCCAGACTCAGGACCTGACTGGGAGCGACCTTACGCGTGGATAAAAACCGCAGAGTTCCCCCGACCGGATCACTCACCGCATGACGCTGGAATCCGCTGACATCCTGCAAATCCCCATCGAAGGGATAATACGCCACCAGACCGAGAGGTGGACCCGAGGCAGTTGGAGCACCCCACCCTCGGTAGGCGATCAAAAGGCCCAAGAAGATCGGAAACCACAGTCGAAGGGCCTGATGACGAGGAACCTTGGTGGCAGAAGGTTGGGCTCTCCAAGATCGGAGGAGAACGCCACCATGATGGCTCATAACGTTGGGCTTCACCGCAATCGGGATTCCGTAGGGGACTCGGCAAGAAAGCGCAACCTTCCAGATTCTCAATCACTCAACAGGATCACCCGCACACCACGGCCGCACTTCACCCACCGAACTCATCGGAGCCCGCCAATCCAAGCATCTCACTATCGCATGCGAAAATGGCGTTCCGCGAACCCGAGAAACTGTTGCCAATCGTAGAGGTCTACCGAGTGACCTCCCGGACGGTTGTGGTAGGCAATGTCACCCTGTGTCAGCGCCACCCCAACCGCGGGTGGCGTCGGCGAATCCAACCCCTTCTTGCCGAGCAATCGGTACACCTCAGAGGCATGATGAGCTGAAAGGTATTCCCCCACGGGATCCGCCCAGAGGTCCTCCACCCCGCTGGCGACATACAAGGGCCGCGGTGCGATGCATGCCAATAGCTCGTGTTGATCGACGGGCAGGTCCTCTTCATTGCGCGCAAAGCGGGCCGCATTCCGACACAACCAATACGGGAAGCGTGTGACCATTTTCTCCATGTTCTCGCCGAAATTGCGTTTCCACAGAGCGGCCCCGCCACAACCGGATTGAGCCGAGATCACCAATGCAAAGCGGGTGTCCTGAGCTGCCGTCCAAAGTGCGGTCTTGCCCATCTTGGAATGACCCATGATCGCCACCCGCCGGGCGTCCACATCCGAGTCCGTTTCGAGGTAGTCCATCGCCCGAAAGCCACCCCAGGCCACGGCTGAGATCACCCCCCATTCGAAGGACTTAGGGAAACTCTGGTGCTCGCGATAAAACAGCGGGTGAATTCCCTTAAGAAATTCCACCTCGTTGTGTCGAACCAGATCCGATTGAGGCACCACCACAAAACCAAATCCCCGTTGCAGCAGTTCGCCAATGGGCACTCCGTTGCGCAAGTAGCCGGGTCGATCGGGATGCGGATCATGACCATCGTCCCGCGTGCCAGAAAAGCTGTGGAGCATGAACACCGGAGCCGGCTTACCGCTGCCATTGGGTGTGATGACCAAAATCCGCAAATCCACCTCTCCCTTCGCATTATGGAAACGAAGCCGAACATCTTTTCGGGTGGCCTTGCCGCCCATGAATTGCCGGTCGACCTTGAGAATTTCAGTCTGAACCTGAACTGGTACCTCCGGTGCCGGAACCACTCCGTAAACGAGGTTCCCGAAGAGCGCGATGAGTTGAGGGCGTCGAACCTGAAACCACTCCTGCGCCGTGGTGATGGG
>JAPLUH010000513.1 GCA_026397675.1 Verrucomicrobiota bacterium | reverse complement strand
ATCCCCACCCTCTCCCATGAATCCTTTGAACCTTCACCCGCATCACGTCAGCCGACGGCATTTCTTCAAAGACTGCGGCGTGGGCTTGGGCAAGATCGCCTTGGCCGGATTACTCACCGATCGCTGGGGCAACTCTCTCTCGGCCTCGCCTCTGGCAGGCACCCCGGCCGCGACGGCCAAATCCCCGCATTTCCCCGGCCGGGCCAAGCGGGTGATCCACCTCTTCATGGGTGGGGCTCCCAGTCAGCTGGAACTCTTCGATTTCAAGCCGGAGTTAGCGAAGCTGGAGGGGCGCCCGCTACCGCCCTCGGTCATCGGCGGTCAGCGTTACGCCTTCATCCGGCCCGATGCCGCCGTGCTCGGTCCCCGCTTCAAGTTCGCTCGTCACGGACAATCCGGAACGGAAATCTCGGAGGTCCTCCCGCATCTGGGGAAAATCGTCGATGACATCTGCCTGATTCGTTCGGTACGCACCGACCAATTCAACCACGCTCCAGCGCAGATTTTCTTTAACACCGGATTCTCCCAACCTGGCCGCCCAAGCCTAGGATCCTGGGTGATCTACGGTCTCGGATCCGAGTCCCAGAATTTGCCTGCTTTCGTCGTCATGAGCACGGGAGGCGGCCTCAGCGGAGGGGCGGCTCTCTGGTCCAGCGGGTTCCTTCCGACGGTCCACACCGGGGTGCGCCTGCGCAACCAAGGCCCGCCGATCCTGAATGTCGACAACCCGGCTGGCATCGACACCCGTCTTCAGCGCGACACGCTCGACCTCGTCGCCGATTTGAACCAAAAGCGGTTGGGCACCGTGGGGGATCCGGAAATCGCCACCCGAATCGCCTCCTACGAAATGGCGTTCCGGCTCCAAACTTCAGCCCCAGAACTCATGGACTTGCGCGGGGAATCCCCGGAGACCTTGAAGATGTACGGGTGCGACCCGGCCAAGCCCTCCTTCGCCCGAGCGTGTCTGCTGGCCCGGCGGATGATCGAGCGCGGAGTCCGCTTCGTGAACTTGTACCACGAAGGCTGGGATGCCCACTCCGACGTGGTCGGCAATGTCCGCAGCAATGCAGCGATCACCGACCAGGCCAGCGCTGCGTTGGTGCTCGATTTGAAGCAGCGGGGATTGTTGGACGACACACTGGTGATCTGGGGTGGTGAGTTTGGTCGCACTCCGATGGTCGAATCCAACCCTGCTCTGGGTCGGAGCCAGGGGCGAGATCATCACCCGCAAGCCTACAGTGTCTGGATGGCCGGTGGCGGCATCCGGGCCGGCATGAGCCATGGTGCCACCGACGACTTGGGATTCCACGTGGTCGAGAACCCAGTCCATGTGCATGACCTTCAGGCTACCATCCTGCACTGCCTCGGCTTCGACCATGAGAAGCTCACTTTCCACAATGCCGGCCGCGATTTCCGCCTCACCGACGTTCATGGTCAGGTGGTGCGGAACATCTTGGCCTAGAGCATCGAGTGCCCAAAAAATGCTCTGGAGACGGTGACCAGGGACTCTTGGCGTGGGCGTGGCGCATGAACCAACGCCAACGCCTCACCCCGTGACTGCATTCCGCAAGAGCCAGTATTACCGATAAACCGCCGGTTCGGCTCCGATCGTTCCGGTTAGTTCTCCGATACGCTGTTCGGAACGACTGCGCTCCAACATCACACGGGCGTAAGACCGACGTTCGTGCAGGCCCAATCGCTCCGCTTCCTGCTCATACTCCGTCCGACCGATCAACCGATCGATATAGGTGACCATGGTGTTCCAGTGGCGCTCTTCCAACTCGCGCCGCATCTCCAACCGGGCGCGGTACCAAGGACTCGCGAGAACACTCTCCCGGTGGAACATCGCTCGGAAGGCCGGATCCTCGAGACGAAATCCTTCGCTGGCTCCATCACACATAATGTGGAGAAGCGCCTGGAGTGGTGGGACGGCCTGTTGAATGGAACCGTCGTCAAAGTAATGCTGCGCCACTCGTCGGTGAGTCGCCGCAATGTTGTCCACCGAATCGGCATATTGCTCCGCATCCTGCATCTCAGGTCGCAACATGCTTTCG
The DNA here is from genome assembly GCA_026397675.1 of Verrucomicrobiota bacterium. Classification (GTDB taxonomy): domain Bacteria; phylum Verrucomicrobiota; class Verrucomicrobiia; order Limisphaerales; family UBA9464; genus SXXZ01. Next base: position 27,150 of record JAPLUH010000513.1, on the reverse strand, counting down.
ACCAAGACGGCGTGGGGATGGTTAAAAACACGCCCCAGGAAGTCGTTCACGAACTTCAGTGTGACTCGCCACCCCAGGCGACTGGCCGGGACGGTCCGCCCCTCGTGGGTGAAGTCCGACACGCGCTCCAGATAGCCATTGGCGATGAGGAACGCTGGATCCCGCTCCGAGACGCCCATTCGACACCAGACCTCCGGCACGAGCAGGCTGACATCATGATCCACGCGGGTCTTGGGCCCGAGATATCCGGCACTCGTCAAGAAAACCGGGTTCTCGGAGACGGCCAAACTCACGAAGGCCGCATTGAGATCGTAAATGGGCGGTAGGGCGTTGAAAGGCCCCTTGGTCAAGGCTCCCTCGCTGCCAGCCCCGGTCGTCGAAGGGGATTTGCCGGTCATGCTGGAGATGAACTCCATGAATGCCTCCGGTAACTCCATGTGATGGATGGGTCCGTAGCAAGCGAGCGGACGCACTCCCGGTTCCGCCGGGTTATTCCGACGACCGGCCAAAACGGCATGCACCGGCGTGTACACCGGACGATCGGTCGCCAAGCGCCGCGCCAGTCGGGCCGACATGGTCGTCAGATGACGTCCCAGATCATCCAGCAGGTCCGGACGCGTCTGAAGATACCGAGGGTTCTTCGACGGCTTGCCGTCCACTAATCGCGGATGAGACGTAACCACGATCCATTCAGGAGAACCATCGGCGGGCTCTGAGGCCGCGGCCGCTTCGATCAGCGCCCGCATGGGCGCGGTGTATTGGTTCAGTCCGATGGCATCATCGACCAGTTCTCTGGCATGCTTGCGTGAAATGGGTTCGTAGTTGCTAAAGAAGCAACCGCCGCCAGCAAAGTCTGCTTCCGCAGCCTTGTCATACCCGCGATGAATGGCGTCGTCTGGTCGTTGGAAAAGCCGGAACTCGGTGTTCTGAACGAATTTGAGCGACGGATAAACGCTCTGCGGGTCCAGGCCTGGCAACTGGCTGCGCGGCACGGTCACACTGGCCGTAATGTCGTCCTCCATCTGAAGCTTGAAGGCCGGAAGATAATCCTTCCGAAGACCAAACGTCCGCCAAGCTCCATCGTCGTCATAACCCACCCGAAGGAATTGGGTCACCAGACGCTTGCGCCCCAAGCGCAGCTCATTGGCAGGGGTCCCATTGATGACATCAACGCTGAACTGCGAGCGCCAGTCCTCTCCCCAGGAGGGTTGCCAAAAGCGTTTCACAACGAGCACTAATTCCCGGATGTGCGGCGGCACGGAACCAATCCAAGCATTGTGTTCGTCGGAAAAATCCTCGCTCGGTGTCAGCAGCTTGATGACAGAACCCAGAGTACGACTCGGATTGAGAATAGGACGCTGATCCAGACCATTGCGGGCGGGATCACGAAACCGTTGGGAAAAGTCGCGAGCCACGACAATCGCCACTCGGTCGAAATCTTGTGCCAGGTCTGCGACGAAGACCGAGCCAAAGAGGATGGCATCCGTGATGGGCTTAGAGATCTCGCTCTTGCCGCCACCGGAGACCGTGCAGGGCTTGTGACACAAGGTTCCCTCCGGGCGCGTTCCGACCAAACGCCAAGCCCGCGCTGCTATGGCCGGCGGCTCCAGATGCACCCGGAATCCGCTGGGCAAGAGGTAGTGATGGTCCCGCCGGAGTCGGATGGACTGAGTTTTTCCGGCATCGTCCCAACGGACTGTTAAGGATTCGATGTCGAAGCGGGCATTCTCTGGAACGTAGACCACCGTTGGAAATTGCCGGTCCACGGCATGGCCTTCGGGTTGAAGGTTCAGTGCATCCGGAATTAACCGGGTGACTTCCGAAAAACTGTACGGGAAATCTGCACCGTGATGTTGGGCGTCGTATTCGCTGCCCAGATCGTGATTAGCAAAGACCAACGCTCCGCCGGCATGCTCCTCTTCGACCAGTCCGAAGAGGTTGGCCGCGAAGCTAATTTGGGTTTTGACCTCCTTTTTGCAGTAGCCGAAATAGTTGTCCGAAATGAGCGTCACGATGACCCCGGAGGCATCCCGAGCGGTCAGTTTAAAGGCGTTCCCGTCGTTGTAGAGCTCTTGCGGGTCGCTCCAGCACATGCCGTCTCGACGCTGACGCTCGCTGGCCTCGTCTTGATGCGGAAGTCCCACTTCCTTTTTTGTGAGCCCGTTGAGGTGCGGAGCCAAAATCACGCATCCGGTATGTCCACTCCAATGCTCGGCATCGAGGGAGGCGTCATTTTCCGGGAGCAACGGGTCTCCGGCATTGCCGAAGATGCTCTCGACGAAGTCGAGGTTGGCTACCAGCGATCCGGGGACGAAGAAGCGGATTTCCATGCTCTTGCGAGGCATCACGCCCGGAACCTCCGGGCAGATCACCGGGCGAATGAGCAGAGAGACCATGCATGAGGCCGGCGTGGGCCCAGACGCCGTGAACGGCAGTTGCAATAGTTCCTCAGGAGGATGAATCGCACGGGCCAGAAGGTCGGCAAAAACCGTCTTGGGGACGCCCTTCTTGTCGTCGGGAATAGGCAACCCTCCCTCGGTGACATGGAAGATACCGGAGGTGGTCCGCCGGTCCGACTTTGGATTGTGAAGAATTCCGTTGCGCAACCGATAGCTGCGCAGCCTCGGCGAGGCGACCTCGTCCTTGTCGGGCGGCAGGGACAAAATCCGGGCCAAGCCATATTGATCCAAGACGAAGGTGTTCCGAGGCAATTCCCGGGGGACGGCCGTGTCGGACAAATAGTCGTGGATGAAGTTGTTGATCCTTCGGTCCACCGGACTAGCATAACGGGAGAGCAGTCGGTCCTTCTCGCGTCCTTGGGCGATGAAACTCTCGAGCAGTGAGTCCAGCGCCTGGGTTTCACCGGGCAACGGAACACCTTTCATGCCCAACTCGGCGAGTTTCAGGTTGATGTGCCGATGGAGTTCGGTGGGGTTGGGTGGATTCAGTCCAATGGAACGGGTCATGGCCTAGGGGTGGCGGGTTTGGGAGAGCCGCCGACCAAAGTCTTAACCCTGATTGATTCGCCTTCAAGTCCCGAGAAAGGATCGGGCCCGGCAGGTTCTCATCCAAAGCGCTGAGGGGAGGTCAATCGGTCTCATCGGGACCCTCGCGGCGAATGCGGGAGGAGGCCTCCAGAGCAAGAAAGTAGGCGCTGGCCTCGGCCGGATCCAGGCTCCAACGACGCGCCAGCAACGCCACTCTCTCGGCATTCTGTTGCTCGGAGGGACCTCCGCAACTACCCGGTCCTTCGACGGCTTCCCCGTAATCGTGAGCGGTGAGGCCCAGGAGTCGTTCATCCAAGGTGCAGTCCCCCTGACTCCACAAGGTCTCACCGGCCCAGGCATAGGCTCGAACCACATTGCCCTCCCGAAGCCAGGCCCAAGCATGGTGATTGAGCACCCGGTCGGCGGAGAAAAACTGAACTTCTCCGACCTCGCGGCTCAGGCCAGAGAGAAACCGGTAGAGCTGATCGATATCCGCGGCGGGGTCCGGGATGGCCGCACCAACCACCAGCGACCAACCGCGCCAGGGCGGCGAAATAAATATCACCCGTTCGCGGAACCGCACCAAAGCCTCGGACCATGGGGAACCCTCCTCAGGCCCGATGTGCAGTATCTCGCGAAGAAACGCGGTATTAGAGCTGCGAATGGCCATCCAGCGATGGGGCATCGGCAAGGTCAATATTGATCGACTGGAACCGACGAGGGGCGTGAGTGGATCCAGCCAACGCTGGGTCATCCGCAGTGCCCGAAGGTGACGCCGATACAACGTGGCAAAGACAACGGCAATGCCGATCACCATACCGAAGCTGACCAACAGCCCGATCGCTAAACCATTTATGACCGTGGGATTCATCGCGTTGCCCCAGAAAATAGTAGGCCATAGAAAAAACACCCTGACGGTCTATTGGCAAATGCGATTTGAGCGCCGGGTAATTTTACAGCCACTTCCCCGGATAGAGACACGCCAAACGGACGAGATAAACCAACGAGGGGGTAGGCTTCTCTGTGTATTAACGGTGGGACTGCTTTTGGCGGAGAGTCTGAACGGCGGCTTGGACCCGCCAACCGGAGCCTTCCAGGGCGGTTCGAGCAACTTCGGGGGCGACGTGGGTCAACTCTTGGACAATGCGGAGGGCCCGATCGCGCAGTTTTACGTTGGAGGGGTTGAGGTCGATCATGAGGTTCTCCTCAACCTTGCCGAGGCGAACCATGGTGAGGGTACTGAGGATGTTGAGGACAAGCTTGGTGGCGGTGCCCGCCTTCAGTCGGGTCGACCCGGTGAGCACCTCGGGGCCGACGTCGATGGCCAGGACAACATCCGGCCGGAGGCTTCGGGTGAATTTCAGGTTCGGATTGAAGCAGAGCAACGCGGTTCGAGCTCCGGCTTCACGGGCGGCAGCCAATCCTCCCCAGACATAAGGGGTCCTTCCAGAAGCAGCGATGCCCACCACCACATCCTTTGATGAAACTTTCCGGAGACGAAGGGCTTCACCCCCTGCCCCGGCGTCGTCTTCAGCGCCTTCCACCGACGTGTGCAAGGCCTTCTCGCCGCCGGCCATAATGCCCTGAACCCACTCAGGCGGGGTCCGAAAGGTGGGAGGACATTCACTGGCGTCCAAGACCCCGAGGCGGCCGCTGGTGCCCGCGCCCAGGTAAATCAACCGTCCTCCGCTGCGGATGGCAGCCTCGGCAAGGCGGATCAATCGAGCCAAGGCCACCCGGTGCCGGCCAATGATCTCGGGGACCTGTGAGTCTTCAGACACCATCAAGTCGATGGCCTTGCTGACAGGCATCCGATCAAGATGCCGAGAACGCGGGTTCCGCAACTCCGTCGGGGAAACCCCAGTCGATTCGGGTCGCGGGACGGGTGGAGGAACCGCCAATCCCGGGGTTAGGACTGTGGACACCTTCGAGCCTTCGCCTGAGGCCAAGGCCTGCTCCGCGAGGACCACCGCACCCCAGGCCGATTCCCGTTCCAAGGATCGGATCACGGACTGGGGTCGCACCGCCCGAAGAACGCTCTCGATGTGGGGAAGCCATCGCGGTTGACGCAAGAAGACACTGCCCGCCAACACAAATTCTACCCGAGCCTTGCCCGTCCGGTCCAATCGCGCGGCACAGACCAAGGCCAACTCGAGCAACTCGCCCAGGCACCGCTCGATGACTTGATGAGCTCTCGGGTCGCCGTGAGCCGCCGCCGCGAACACCTCCGGCGCCAAAGCGGCGACCTCACGCTTGGAAGCCGACTGCATCCAGCCCACCCAGGCTTCGGGGTCTTTGAGGCCAGAAGCCTTGAGAAGTCGGCGACCGAGGGATCCCATACGACCGGTCTGTTCGAGCTGACGGATGGCCTCGCGCAATCCGGCGTAAGCGATGGCAAAACCGCTGCCCTGATCTCCCAACTGGTGCCCCCATCCGCCGGCCTTGGCCGTTACTCCCCGTCGATTCCGGCCAAAGCAGCAAGAACCCGTGCCGCTCAAGAGGATCACCCGCACATCCACCAGATTTATCGCATCCAAGGAGGCTGCCTCGAGCGCACTCACCAGGTCGTGATCGACGCGGACCGGCACGGATGGCCAGACCCTCGCCACGCAGGCGCGCAACCGTTGCCGATCTTCTTCGGTCCTCACTCCAGCCATGCCGATGCCGATGGCCACCGGTTCTGGTAGACGAGTTTTTAAGGACTCGAAGTGGGACTGCAAATCGGAGTCTGAAGTCAGCCGCAAATTGGCCGGTCCAGATTCGATCCGGGCCAACGGTTGTCTGGCACCCACCGCCGCCGCTAAGGCCACAGTGCGAGTGCCGCCGCATTCGATACCAATGACCGCTTTGGACTCCGGATCCGTCATGGGTTGAATTGGAAGACCGGGGTGCCTCAGGACAAAAGCGCAAAGCGCGACGAACTGCGCGTCCAGCGATCAAACCCGAGCCGGTCCGGGGTTGGCATTCCTGCTGTCTGAGAACAGCATCTCTGGATGAAGAAGAGTGTGCATGAACTGCCCATGTCCCGACCGCCGTTGGAGCGGATGATGCGCATCCACACCGCCATCGCATCGGGCAAGCATCCGAACGCGTCGTTCCTCAGCCGCGAGTTCGAGGTGAGCACCAAGACCATCCAGCGGGACATTGATTTCATGCGCGACCGGATGGGTTTGCCCATCAACTACAGCGCCCAGCGTTATGGTTTCTATTACACCGAACCGGTCGATGCATTCCCGACCCTACAAATCACAGAGGGAGAGCTCTTCGCATTAGTGGTCGCTGAGAAGGCGCTTCAGCAATACCGCGGCACGCCTTTCGAAAAACGACTCCTCACCGCTTTCAAGAAACTCGAGCGTTCGCTGCCGGACACCGTCTCTCTGAATTTGGCTGAATGGACACAGACCATTTCCTTCCGAACCACCGCCGAGCCCAACGTGGACCTGGGGATCATCGATCGACTAGCGCAGGCGGCCGCCGCCGGCAAAACCCTCCGCCTGACCTATCGCAAACCCGGCGCGGCCCTGGAGGAGCGCACCGTAGATCCCTACCACATCGGCAATGTGAATGGAGACTGGTACCTCTTCGCACACGACCATCTTCGCAAGGCCATCCGAACCTTTGTGCCTTCCCGGATTGCTGAAGCCGAACCGACCGGAAAGACCTTCCAGCGCCCGGCCAAATTCGCGCTCGAACGACATTTAAGCGACAGCTTCGGCGTGTACTCGCGCACCGGAGACTTCGAAGTCCGTATCCGCTTCACGCGGGCCGTGGCCGACTACATTCGCGAGAAGCGGTGGCATCCCTCGCAGACGCTGACTGAACTTCCCGACCGCGGGGTGGAGATCCATCTCCGACTTGGAAGCCTTGAGGAAATTAGCCGATGGATCTTGGGTTGGGGGGCTCAAGCCACCGTGCTCAGTCCGCCCGAGCTGGTGACCATCCTCCGCGAGACCGCCGAGGCCCTAGTGAAGAACTATCCCAAAGTCCCGAAGCCCTGACAGCGATGGCAGAAGGTGGTTTGCCTACCAAACCACCCCTTCAATGTTTCGGGACCTTGGCTACAAGCTTCGCGGCATCGGCAGCCCGCCATAAGTACCAGGCCGCAGTCGTTCGAAACGGACGCCAGCGTTCACCAAAGGCCAACAACTCCTTCGGCCGAGGTTGAGCCTCGTGCCCATAGGTCACACGGAACGCGAAGTGGGCACGGTACCATCCATCGCCTTGGCGGCGATATCGCGGATAGCGGCCGCCTTGGAACCCGAGAAACCGAAGGATCGAAGGTCCGCATCGGTGACCCATTCCAGGTCCTCTGGCCGGGGAAAGCGTCGGCCAGGGAATCGCGCAAGAAACCGCCCCAAAATCGTTTCGGCCGCCTTGCCGTGCAACTGCTGGTGGGCCACGGCGCGGACCAGCGACTCAAAGGGAGTTCGCTGAGGCTCGGGCTTCAAGGTGCAGGCACCGATTTTTTGGATGAGGCCACCCATCACGAGATCCGATTCGGCGAGATGTCGGAGGGCTTCAGGGGTCATAGCAACACGAGGAACCTGCAAATGAATCACCGCTTCCCACCCAGGCGCTGAACTTCATTGGAAACGACGGTGATTTTTTCCACATCCCGCATCTCACGGGCGAACTGCAATTGACGGATGCGCAGCTCCTGACGGTCGACATCCGGAGGCGACGTGACAATGAGTTGTTCCAGACACCGGTACGCCTCGGCCGGTTGCCCGAGGACTCGATGGGCCTCGATGCTGTCCAGCAGCAGGCGGCGGCGTTGCATCGGCGTGGCATTGGTCAGACTCAGGGCCGTGTCATACCACTCCAAAGCCCTGCGGACCCGAATACCTGACCAGTAAAGACGTCCTATTTTCTCGGCCACGACCGCGTGATTGGTGGCCCAGCGTTGTCCCTCGAGCTGGTCCCGCACTGCTTCCACTGGGCGGCCCGCCATGACTTGAAGGTTGGCGTTGCGGACCAGCGCATAGGCAGTCCTCGGATCGTTGGCATCATCCAGGCGTTTGCCATCGTCGGCCAGCGGGCGGCCGAACGGGCGGTACAACGGATCGCCCACTACCACTGTCTGCCAGGACAGCACCGGGTGCGCCGCGGTCGCCGCTTCGCCCAGGGTCATCCCGACGTATCCCCAACGCTCGAGGAACATGGCCGGATTGGGGGTGAACTCCAAATAAGGCTCAGCCACACAACCCATGCTGGCGGTGGCTCCGCGGGCTAGGAGCGGGCCCACCCAGTTTTCGGAGGCCGATCTAAGGTTGGCCGCGCTGAAGGAATGCAAGTGGTAGGCGAAGGCCCCGGGGAGGAATTCGACGCTGGCCCGGTAGAACGGTCCGGTCACCCCACTGTCGTACCAGCCAACATAGAGAGCCACCTGACTGAGAGGATATCCGACTCCCAAGCTCGCCGGTTGATTGTCGACGAAGGTCTCAAATCCGAGCCGTTTGGCGGCCACCGCTGCATTGGTGATCATCCGATCGCCCCACCCGTAAGGCCCGTTGGTAATGGCCCGCAAATCAATGTACGCATGCCCCCACAATCCCCGAGACTCGGCTTCCAGCGCCTTGTCCACCAGGCCCCGAGCGATCTCCGGCGTGGGTCCGTCCAACCGCGTCACCATGAAGACGCCATTCGTGGGGTGAATTTGGGCCGCATTGGTGGCCCCAACCACAGGATTGGGGGAGGTCGCTATCGGATCGTTAAAACCCAGCCGAGGTAGCAAGGCCAGCTCATCGTCCACCGAGGCGTCATTGCGCAAAAATTGGGCAGGGATGCCCTCTGTTTCACTGCGCATCGACGAGTCATGAGGGATGCACCACGGCACCCCATAGCACAAAAGCAGGTAGCGAATTTCCGAGCGGATCAGCCGTAGGCGATTCCGAGCCGTCGCCTTGCGACCCGGCAAGGGCGCACTGGAATCAGGCACCCACTCCGCCAAGCCTTTTTCAACGAGATACTTACGGACCGGTTCCTGAATCCCAGAAACATAGTCCGCACGAGAAATGGTCCCCGATTCGGAAAGGCGAAGACCCAAAAGTTGAGAGTCTGGCACCGACCGCCGCTGGGCATAATGCCGGGCCACCGCCTCGGAGGCGGGCATCTGTGCATTGTAGATGACCAACACCTCATTGCCCGCGGCCTCGGCGACACAGGAGCCAATCCAGACCCATCCCAGTAGCAGCTTGATCAGCCACCCGATCCGCATCGTTCGAGGGGTCGGAGCCATCAACTCATCCCTGCTTCGGATTCTCCAGACGGGACCCGAGGCGCTCGCGGACATGGCCCATCAGCACGGCAAAGGTCTCGTCCGGGGTTTGTCCGGTGTTGTTGATGCGGACAGAATCGAGGGCCGGAATCAGTGCCCCTTTCTTGCGGTGAATGTCCATGCTGTCTCGCCAGGCTCCATCAGTGGATCCCCCACGGTCGGTAATCCGGCGCTGACGCTCTTCGGCATCGGCTTCGAGAAAGAATTTCACTGGAGCCAACGGGAACACTTCGGTGCCGATATCGCGTCCCTCCATGACGAGCGGCCCGAGGGCCGAACAGTCCCGCTGTCGGGCGACCATCCAGTCCCGAACCTTGCCGATTTGTGCGACGACCGGGACTGCCTTCTCGACGACATCGGTACGAATCTCCTTCGCCGGGAAGTATCCATCGACGTGGATCCATGCCTGAGTGTCGATCACTCGGAGCTCCCATTTCCAACTGCGAAGCTGGCGAATGACGGCCTTTTCATCGACCTCAGTCATGGGCTTTTCGAGTCGGATTTGCCGCTGCAGACAATACCAGGCCAGCGTCCGGTACATGGCTCCCGAATCGACGTAGATATAGCCCAATTCGCGTGCCATCCGACGGGACAAGGTCCCCTTGCCCGACGCGCTGGGACCGTCGACCGCAATGACTTGGGGGAGCTTGAGTGTCTTGGTCTTCATTCAGCGTTGAGTTCGTTCAGTGGAAGCACTCGACCGGTGGTGGCATCGAGAATGATCGCCCCAAGACCAAAGGGGGGCGACCCGGCCAGTTTGCGGAAGAAATTGGGGAAGGTCTTGCGGACGCAGCGAGGGTTGCGCAATCGCATACCAGGAATCCTCAAGCCCAGCATGGCGAAGCACATGGCCATGCGGTGGTCGTCGTAGGTTTCGATCTCAGCCCCGTGCAAGATCGAGGGACGGATGAGCAGGCTATCACCAGACTCGGTCACGCTAGCACCGCACTTGGTCAATTCGGTGCGCAGCGCCTGGACCCGCTCGCATTCCTGCAGGCGCAGACGTCCCAAGTCGATGAAGCGGACCGGATGATTTTCCAAGGAAGCCAGCGTGATGGCCGTCATGATGCTGTCTCCCAAGTCGCTCTCGCGCGAGACCTCGCCCGGAAGATCAAGGAAGTCCGGATACCGAGCATCAACTTGCCATCCCGAACTGGGCCAACGGGCCACTTCGACCCGGTTTTTGCCCATCAGGCGGGCAGCACCCCAGAAGTAACTGCCACTAGAGGCGTCGGGCTCCACCTGAAAATTGCCACCGGAGTGCGGGAAGGACTCGACCAGTCGACGGGTCATCTCGACATACGGCAACTCATCTGGATTGGCATCGGCGATTTGCACTTCCCAACCCGCCACCTTCCCCGGAAGCAGGAGGGCCGAAGCAAATTGCGAACTCTCCGCCACGCTGACCCGGCATGCCCCAGTCCGAGGACCGGTTCCGTGGATCACAGCAGGCAAACGGTCTCCAGGTGCGTCCACCCGATATCCCAACGAGCGGAGGGCCTGAAGCAAGGCTGCCTGGGGACGCTCATGCATCCGTGGCACCCCTGACAACCGGTAGCACCCTTCTCCCAAGCACACCATGGCCGCCAGAAAACGGGCCGCCGTCCCAGCATTTCCCACATACAATTCCAGGGGTGAAGACTCCGTGCCGGCCCGGGGAATCCGCCCCCCCAACCCTTCCACCTGAATGACGCGATTGGCCTCCTCGGCCAAGTCCTGGGCCACACCCACGGCAAACCCCAACTGACGCAGGCACTCGGTCATGACTTGAGTGTCTTCGCTCCACAGTGCCCCGGTCAGCGTGACCGGGCCGGACGACAAGGCCGCCAGGATCAGGGCACGATTGGTGATGCTCTTGGATCCCGGCACCGTGATGGACACGAAGGCGGGAGAGGGCGGAGGAACGATCTCAATGAGGTCAGGCAGCGGCATCGGCTCAGGCGGTTTTCTTGGGCTCGGGATCGGGAAAACGGAGATCTCTTCGAGATTTGGCCTGGCGGAAGAAATCTTCGATGGATTTCTCATCGCCCGCGTCCAGAGCCAGTCGAAATTCAGACAAATCTTCGATGAAGACTCCCAGCACCCGGGAGAGATGACGCCGGTTGGCCAAGGCGATGTCTTTCCACATTTCCGGGGAACCGGAGGCAATGCGGGTCGTGTCGCGAAATCCACCCGCACAGAGATCGGATTGTTCCTTCGGATGGACCGGGCTCAGGACGTAGTTGGCCAACTCAGCGGCCACCACATGTGGCAGGTGACTCGAGCGGGCCACTAAATCGTCGTGGAGCACCGGATTCATTTGTAGCACCCGCGAGCCCACCGCCTCCCACAAGGAGCGGATGGCGAGCACGGCGGAGGGATCGCTCGCCGACGTAGGCGTCACCACGCAGACCGCTCCCTCGAAGAGGTCAGCCCGGGCATGGGCCGGACCACTCTTCTCGGCCCCGGCCATTGGATGACTGCCGACGAATCGAACCCCAGCCCCCAGGGCCAACGGCTCAACCTCGGCCACCAGGTCGGATTTCACGCTGCCCACATCCGTCACGAGGCAATCGGGTGACAAGTGCCGAGACATCTCTCGGAACAACCCGGGTATCTGCCCGACCGGGGAACACAAGACCACTAGGTCGGCGTCCACCACAGCTTCGGCTAGATTGCGCGAACAGCGGTCTACCACGCCCAGAGCCAGACACTCGGCCACCGACGAAGCCCGCCGGACGAAGCCCTGGACCTCATCCGCCAAGCCACGGCGCCGCAGCGCCATACCGAGCGAACCGCCCAGCAGGCCCACGCCCACCAACGTCACCTTGCGGAAATGCACGGCCCCAACCTACCGAAGCCGAGAGGCGTGAGGGAAGCATTGAACCGTGGAGTCACGGGAAGAAACCAACGCTGGATCCGGGGCGAAGCTGTTAAACTATCTCCATCGGGCACGAGGGAATCGATTCCAGAAACGCCTTGCCGTAGCGTTTGGTCAGCACTCGATTGTCCAAAATCACTACGATTCCGGTGTCGGTCTTGGTTCGGATGAGCCGTCCGACGCCTTGCCGAAACTTGAGAATGGCCTCCGGAAGGCTGAAGGCGCTGAAGGCGTTACCACCCTCGGCTTCGATTTGCTCGATCCGGGCTTCCACCAATGGGTGGTCCGGCACGGCAAAGGGCAACCGAGTGATGATGACATTGCTCAGGGCATCACCCGGCACGTCCACCCCCTGCCAAAAGCTGTCGGTTCCGAAGAGGACCGAATCTCGGTTTTCTCGGAATTTCTCCAACATGGTTGATCGAGGCGTCCCCGTATTCTGCACGTAACACTCGACCCCGAGTCGGCCAAAGAACGACTCCATCCGCCCCGCAACCTGGAGCATCAATCGGTGACTCGTGAACAACACGAACGCCTTGCCATGGGTTCGAGTAATGAAGTGCTCGATCCAATGAACCAACGCATCCTCGTAACCGGCATCTCGGGGATCGGGCATCTTGCCGGCAACAAAAAGAGTCATCTGCCGGGGATAATCAAAGGGGGAACCCACCTGAAGTCCCTGAGCCTCTTCACCTCCCACCCTTCCAGCCACATAGCGGAGCGCCGCAATCGAGCCCGCTCTGGGAAGCGCAGAGCCAATGGGGTACGCCCCAGACATCGGAGACCGTGGGACCGGAATTGACGGAGTGGCCGCCAGATTAGAAGGACCGGTTGTCCCCAGGGTCGCACTCGTCAGGATCACGGAAGTGCCCGATTCAAAGAGGCGCTGACGCAAAAAGTCGGCCACCTGGACCGGAGCCGCATTCAACGAAAGATTCTTCTGAGTCTTCCCAGAACGCTCCACCCAATAGACATGATCCTCGGCCGTCTGACTCAGAAAAGTGGAGACGGCCACCTTGAGGTCCGCCAAGCGACGGTTGCATTCCATCAACTCCTCGCCGGTCTCCTTGTCTTCGGAGGTCTGGATGAGTTCGTGGATTTGCTCGCGCAAGCGCTGCAGCGGCAGGGTCAGACTGTCTTGGACAAGGTCCGGCCTGCGGATCCGCAACTCTTTCCAAACCCGGGAGGGCTGTTCCGTGGGCGTCGTCCGATCGGGCTCCGACGAGGTGGCCGATCGGGCTAACTCCTGACAAGAATCCTCCACCCGCACAAAGAAGTCGTCGGTCTCCTTCAGCACATCCGACACCAATCGAACGTTGGATGCCGAACGCAAGGTGGACAAAAGGCCCTTCTCGGTCCGTGGGTTCCAGAGACGCTGGAGCGCATAGCGGACCTGCCCACTGCTCACCCGGACCCCGATATGCCGCGCAGCGACTGATTCGACCGTGTGTGCCTCGTCGAAGATCACGAAGTCGTTCTTAAAGAGGACCCCGCCCTCGGGATCGGCCTCGACTCCGTTGAGCAATGTAAAAAACAGGGTGTGGTTGAGCACCAACACATCGGCTCCGAGAATCTTCTGGCGGGCGCGCTGGAAGAAACAAACGGGCCCCAGCTTGGCCTGATCACTCTGGAAACCGCATTTCTTGGGTGTGCACAACCCGCGCTCAGAGCAGACGTGCTCCCAGACCTTGGGATCCGGTTCGATCGAGAAATCACTCAGCGAACCGTCCTGGGTGTTGCGACTCCACTCTTCGATCCGACGCAACTCCGCCGCTTCCGGAGAGGTAAAGAGCGAATCACATTGCTGCATGGCCTTGCGAAGGCGACGGGTGCACAGGTAGTTCGAGCGCCCCTTCAGCATCGCAAAACTGAAGTCCACCGGGAGCACCTGCTTCAGAACAGGCAGGTCTTTTTCCACCAACTGCTCCTGCAAATTAATCGTGTGGGTGGAGATCACCGCCTTCTTCTTCTGCCCGACGGCGAAAAGAATGGCAGGAATCAGGTACGCAAAACTTTTACCGACACCAGTACCGGCTTCTACGAGTAAATGCCGCCGGTCCTGAAGTGCCGAGGCCACGGCCATGGCCATCTGCTGTTGCTCAGGGCGGTACTCAAAGTTGCTGGCCCGGGAAAGCAGTCCGCTTGGGGAGAAGATCTCCCGAACAGGCTCCACCCAATTGGTAGGCTCCTGTCCCGCGGAGGTGTCGGCCAACGAAATCACTCGCGGAGGCTACGGCGAGTGCTGCGTTTGAGGAAGAAGGCATTGCGCAGCGAGCGCGCCGGATTCCGCTCAGCCCGATCGTGACGCTGCTGATTCAAAGCACACCTCTTGAGATCCTTGAATTCCACACGGCGAATGCCTGACCTGCGGCGCCAGAGCCCAAAGGCTCGCGCTGAATGGTCATCAGTTCGTGGTTTTTACAGCCATGACAGACTGGTCGTCCTCGGAAGCGGGTTTTTGTTCTGAAGTGTAGAGGTGGACCAAAGTGCGCATGAAGCGCTCGTTTTCCTGCTCGAGCATCTCGAGTTCAATGGTAACGCCGGTGATGTCAGCCAGCCTCAACTGAGCTTCAAGCCGCGTAATGACCACCGAGAGACGCTCGTCGCCCACCATCTGGATGGATCCTCTGAGGGCGTTAACGCGGAGGGCCGCAGCCTGCCATCGATCCCGGCTTATCGAAGAGCGCACAAAGGTGATGGACTCGCCGATGGCACGCGAGAAACCCGTCGACAACTCGAAGTAGGCCTTGTCATCGAGGCACAGGCGTTGCTGAGCCTCGAAGAGGGCCGACCCCTTGCTACTGACCTCCTTCAGGGCGGCCTCGATGGCGTCGCTCAGGTCTTTCCGCTCCAAGGGTTTGCTCAAAAAACGAGTCACCTTGAGGGCGGCCGCCTTAGCAACGTTGTCCTTGAACGCATTGGCCGAGATCATGACCACCGGGATATTGGAGAATCGCGGAAGGGCGCGAAGGCGGGCAATAAACTCCAAACCATCCATGTTAGGCATTAACACGTCACAGACAATGATGTCCGGGTACGGGGGCTTCTCCATCATGCTCAAGGCCGCCTGACCGTCTTCGGCCTCGGTGATGGACACTTTAAGTTCTTTGGGCAGCAGGGCCCGTATGAAACGCCGGCTGGTCTGGTCATCCTCAACCAACAGCATTCGGGTAGAATGTTCGCCAGTGTGAGCCTCCATCATTTCTTCGACCTGGGGACGGGCCAGTTTGCGTCCCAAGGAATCGAGCATGATTTGCACCCCATCGACTTCTTCCTTGGATAGTGCCAAACCGACCTCCAACTGAGCCCCTCCCGTGAGTGTGGTGGTCACTCGCTCTCCCGCCTTGTCGATCATCGACCGCAATCCATCGAGAATCCCCAGCGGTTTTGGGACATTTTTCGCGATCGCCTCCTCTTCCAAATCGCGGATCTTTCCCTGGAGAAAAACAGATCGATCTTGGAGGCGTTCGTTCTGGGACTCGAGATCCTTGCACTTCTTCTCAGAATTCGCCACAGCCCGAGCGGCCTCCGCCAGCGCCTTGCCTTGGGTGTCTTCGAACTCTTGGGCGGGCATTTTCTCAAAGTCGGCCAAGGCCGTTCGGGTCAAGGAACCCAAAGCGCCCATTGATGCTGCGGCAACGGCCGCAATCCACCAGCTAGAATACTTACCCATCCCCTCTCCCAACAGCCCTCGAACTGAGACTATTAGAACAGGTGAGATTGCGGCGGAGACGGTCAGTATCAGGATACGATTACGAACGGTTTGAATTTGCATGGCACATACAAGCCGTGATCGCGAGTAACCATTGAAAAGGAGTTCTCGGACCTGACCATCCTTGGGTATCGCCTGTTGCCGGAAATACTTTAGATTTATGCAACTTGAGAGGGACCGCGGGATTCTCAGACAAGACCTCAGCGAGGAGGCCAAAAACCCTCCATAAACCCCTCCAGAAACCACTTACCCACTCGACGCCGGAACCCTTCAACGGGCAGGAAAATAATGACTTGGCAGATTCTTTCGCTAGACCCGGTGTGAGCGAGGGGTGGGCCGGCCAAGACTCTACGGACACCGAGCTTCGCTCTGTAGAGAGCTAATCGAGCCATGGTGAGAGGTTTCTTCCACCAGCCACCCACTCCAGGGCCACCAACTAGGGCGCTTCCCCCGATGGACCCAAGCCCAGCACGGTGACCACAAAAGGACGACCGTCAGAGCTCCAACGAGCAGGCCAGCCCATACGTCCGAAGCCCGATGAGCGCCCAAATGGAACCGGGACCAAGCCACGGCGAGTGCGAAGGCCAAACCCAACCCTCCAGCCCGAGCGCCCCAGACAAAGGCCATGAAACCCAAACCTGCTGCTATGGAAGCATGCCCGGAGGGAAACGATGCGTAGGCATGGCGTCCGATAATCCAACGTCCATCCTTGCGTGGACCGAACCACCCCTGCTCCACCGACACCTCCGGTCGGGTCCGGCCGATGATCGACCGCAGTCCCGTGCCTGCGACGCCCGACACGATACCGGCGAGCAACATCGCCATCAGGGCTCTGGCAGCCCTGCGTTGCGAGCTGCGTTTGAACCACACACCCAACCCCACGACCGCGGGGATTAGAATAAATCCATTGGCCGAAGCGCTGATGGTGATGGCCAAGAGATTCCAAGCCTTCCCGCTTAAGACTGACCGTTGCGAGCGCAACCAATCATCGGTCCAAAACAACAGGCCCAGAAACGGTAATCCGACAAGGGCCCAGCCAAGAAGCCAATACCCGACAAGATGCAAGCGATCGGCACCGGCCTCAGGAACGAGATCAGCTGCTTTAATCCCCTGCGGATCTACTGAGTACGTTAATTGCACAGGTAGAGACTGACAAAAATACCTCGGACTGGAACGCAACAAACTTGAAACATATCCACCAACCCCGTCTGGCCACCCCTTGAAGCAGTGGATCAACTCTCAGCCAGCCCGTTCTCAACTCCTAACACCCTTCGTCTTTCCGCTGACCCTCAAATTTGCCAGCCTTGGCAACCATGGAAGGCTCAATGGGGTCCCCGAGAAAACTCAGTCACTTGCCCGCTTGGAGCTGGGTGGTGCTGCTCGCGGTAGCCCTAGCCTGTTTCGGCGCCGGGTCTTGGTCGTTGCCTCTGATGGACCGAGATGAACCTCGTTTTGCTGAGGCCTCCCGGGAGATGCTCGAAACCGGCAACTGGATGGTGCCTCATTTGAATGGCGAGTACCGCTTCGACAAACCACCCCTGATTTACTGGTTCCAGGCTGGGAGCATCTCCCTTTTTGGTGTCTCCGAAATGGCGGTGCGTCTGCCCTCCATTCTCTGCGCCACACTGACCACCGGTTTGCTCGCCTTCTGGGGAAGACGCCTCGCCGGAGACGGTGCCGGAATGATGGCCGGCATTCTTTGGGTCACCTGCCCCCAAGCCTTTGTCCATGCCCACCTCGCCGTCGCCGACATGGCTATGGTGTTTTTCTTCACCCTGTCGAGCTGGTCCGGGTGGGAACTGCATCAGGCCTGCGGGCGCGGGCGAGCCCTTGCCGGGTGGTTCTGGGTTTTCTTCACCTCATTAGCCTTAGGATTTCTCGCCAAGGGGCCCGTGGCTTGGCTCGCGGGCCTGCCGGCCATTTTCTTGGCCTTTGGACGACTATCTTCGCCGTCCGATCCTCCCAGTCCTTGGCGGCAACCCAAACTGTGGTGGTTGGGCGGAGTGCTCACTCTGGGGCTTGTGGCCATTTGGGGCATTCCAGCCCTGTTGGCGACCCGGGGCGAATATTTCCAGGTGGGCATCGGCAAGCACGTCGTGGCTCGGTCTGTCGGGGTATTGGAAGGTCACGGACTAAAGGGATTGCGCGGCTATCTAAGCAGTTTGCCCTTCTACGGACTGACGCTGCTGGTCGGATTTCTTCCCTGGTCTCCTTGGCTAGTTACTTTGGTCTGGCGCGCTCGAACAGCCACTCCCCTCTCCCCCATCGACCGATACCTTTTGGCGGGTGTCGCCGGAGTGTTTGTCGTCTTCACCCTAATCCGAACCAAGCTCCCGCATTATACCCTGCCAGCTTTTCCTCTCATCGCGCTCTGGTTGGGCAAGGCCATTGCGAGCGGTCCACCGGCTTGGCGACTATTCGGGAGACTGACAATCGGGACCTTGGCTATACTGCTGCTGATTGCCTTGCCGGGCCTGGGGCTATTTGCCCGCCTGCTGCCGGTGCCTCGCCTCGCCGAAGACTGCCGGCGCTGGATCAACCCCAAGACCGAACTGGCAACCCTCGATTTCCATGAACCCAGCCTTTACTGGTACCTGCGACCCAAGGGTGGGCCCTGGATCCAGCACCTGAAAGACGAGGCGGCCGCGCGGGAATTTCTGGCCCGACCCGGATCGCGACTTTGTGTTTTGCCCGACGGAGAGTCCTTCGGTCACCTGAGTGCACGGTTTCCCGAGCTGCGCACAATCCGTGTATGGGGATTTAACCCGGCCAATGGCAGGGGCATCGAATTGAGAGCATTGATCCGGGAAACGCCTTAAGCAGGACTGAAAGCCGGCGAGCGAATCGGGAAGTGGAGCTGGGAGGAAAAAAGGACGATCGCGAATTTTGATGATCGGACACTTGAAGGCGGGGGCCTTCCCGTTCGATGGTCCCCTCATGTTCCGCAGACTCGTCCTCGCCGGTGCGCTGCTGCTTGTCCCGGTCGCTTCTCAGGCCGACAACGCCAGCGACGCGGCTCAACGGCTTGAAACCCTCTCGAAACTGGTCCAAGACACCCACCCGAGGGTTCGTCTGGAGGCCCTTCGGGCTCTAGCCAAGATTCCGGGAGCCCGATCTGCCGAGTTGGCTCTGAGCGTCCTCGATCAGCCGATGGATCCCACCCTAGACTACGCGCTCTGGTTGACGATCAACGAACTGTCCGAGCCGTGGATCGCTGCCTTGGAATCGGGTGCCTGGAAATCCGAGGGGCGCGAAAAACAATTGGCCTTCGCCCTGAAGGCTATCCGAGCCGAACAGGCGAGCCGAGTTTTGGGGCGCGTCATCCAAGAGCGCCGTCTCCCGCGGGATGGCTCCGGCCCCTGGATCGAGCTCATCGGTCAGGCCGGTGGCCCCAAAGAATTGGGAGCGCTGCTGCGGCAGACCGTCTCGGGTGGTTTCGATGATGCTGCCACGGCTCGCGCCCTGACCTCGCTGGGCGAGGCGGCCAGAACCCGCAAGGTGCGGCCCGAGGGCGATGCCACGGGCATTCTGGGATTGCTGGAATCCTCGAACGACTCCGTCCGTGCAGCCACGTTGCGCCTCACCGGCGATTGGAAGACTCCGCCTCCGGCCCAATCCTTGACCCGCCTGGCCAATGACCCGTCCGAACAAGTCCGAACCACAGTCTTCGAGGTCCTTCGCCTCCAAGGATCCGGAAGCCTGCCTCTCCTCAAGCAACTGGCGGAAGACAAAGATCCCGCGACCCGACGCCGTGCGGTTTTAACTTGGGCAGCGCTAGACCTCAGTGGGGCCGGTCCTGCTTTGGTGTCCGCCATCCAGGGGTTGGATCAAGAACAAATCGCCCAGGAGTTCTGGCGTTCATTGCTGGCAATCAAGGGTTCTGGAAAACACCTAGCAGCCCTCTTGCCCGCTTCGGGAATCCCAGCCGCGGCAGCCCGTACTGGCATGCGAGTGGCACGCGAAGGCGGTCGCAATGACATGGAATTGGTGCTCACTCTGGCAAAGGGGGCCGGTTTGTCTGCCGACACTCAGGCCTTCACCGACCAACTTATCCGCGAAATGGCCACCCGGGCGGCGGCCAGCGGCAATCCTCAACGCGGTGAGCTCGTCTACCGCCGATCCGACTTGGCCTGCATCACCTGCCACGCCATCGGCGGAGCGGGTGGACGGGTCGGTCCGGACATGACTTCGATCGGTGCCAGCGCGCAGCCCGATTACTTGGTGGAATCGCTGCTCATGCCCAATGCCAAAATCAAAGAGGGTTATCATGGGGTGGTCGTGGAGACCAAGGATGGCCAGACCTTGTCTGGAACCGTGGTCCGAGAGTCCGCGAGCGAGCTGGTCCTGCGCGGCACGGCCAACCAGGAGATCGTCCTCGCCAAGTCGAACCTGGAATCTCGCACTCAAGCCTCCGCCTCATTAATGCCGGCCGGCCTCCTCGACTCGCTCAATGAAGCCGAGCAGCTCGATCTGGTTGCGTTCCTCTCACAACTGGGCAAACCCGGTGAATTCGATGCCAGCAAGGGTGGTGTAGCCCGCAAATGGCGCTTGGCCAACATCGTCCACACCGACCAGCAAAATGGACAGTCCGACTGGATGTGGAAAAAACCCCTCGAGGACAAGCGCTGGACCGAGGTCCTCTCCCGGGTCAATGGAGATCTCACGCGGACCCTCATGGAGGGTGCAACCAAGGCCAATATTTGGTCCTCAAAAATCGCCGTACTGGCGGTGACCGAGATCCAGTTGGCCCAACCAGGCACTGTCCGCTTCCAACTCACCGCCGCTCAGGGTGCCGAACTGTGGGTGGACGGATCGAAGGTAAATGGCCCAGTAGCCCTAGCCGCCGGTACACACCGCGTCTTGGTGCGCATCGACCCCAACCACATCCCTGACAAGATTCGTCTGGAAACCAAAGACGCCTCGTTCGTGCTGAACTAATCCGGAAGGATGCCGTTGGCACGGCGGTGATTGCAGGGCCAATTTCTTTTCCAAGACGAGGCGTTGGCACTCTCTATTGGCAGGCAATCACGACGGGCAGTGCCGCAGCGCCGGACCGCCGCAGCGCCGGACCGCTCGGAGATCGGTCCCTACCTCGGAAGCCCTCAGGCTGCATCCGGGGGGTGGTAGGGCCTCCGGGGGTGTTAGGAAGGTCCTTGGGCGGCCTCCGGGTGGCCGAAAACAACGGTCAGTGACGGTGTGAAAACTACTGAGCCCAGAAACTCAACAGCCTCCTCTCTGGCGTCCTCAGCGAGTGGCAGCGTCCCGGGAACGTTTCACCGCCTCGACGATGGCCAAATCATCGTCTCCGCAGTCGCGCACTTGTTCCAGAAATCCTGGCAGCGTGAGTCCCATACGCCGAAGAAACGGCCGGTCGCCTCCGCACCCGTACATAAGATCCGGTGGCATTTCTCCGCGCAGCTTGAGCCGCGCCTTGACGATCAAACGGGGCAACCAAGCGATTCCATCGACAGCATCGGTCTTGAGCGGCAACGCCGACATGGGCACCACCTGCCCTGTCCATTTTCCGTGTAGAATTCCCAAAAAGTAATCCCTCCGGATCCTCTGAACATCGAGGACCGTCTCCAAATCAGGCTCGCCATAATCCACGGCGTCCTCGACGAAATCGTAGAGTTCCTGAACGGAGCATCCGCCGTTCAGCAAGAAGGCGGTATCGGCCGGATCACACAAGGTTGCTGGCGAAGAGCGCCCCAAACGGAATGCCGAGAGGGCCCGATTGTACAGGGCCCGGAACTGCTCGCCCCATGCATCGGTCTCCGGCACTTCCGCCAAGAACTGAAGCGCGGACTCCACTTGGTCGGCGGGCACCTTCACTTGAATACCCCACGCACCCATGGAGTAGCCACCGCTACTGAGGGCAGCATCGACCCCGTGAATAAATGGGGTGAACCCGGCGGATTCTAATCGGGTCGCCATGAGGTCTGCCTCGACCAAAACAAAGACTCGGGAGAGTGTCACCAATTCCATGTAAGGAAGGTCTAACCCTCACCCGCGACTGTCAATCGGTCCGGCCCGCAGTGCCCGGAGAGAACGATCGTCGGTCCATCAGCCACGGAATGGTCCTGGCTCAGCGGAACGGGCCGCGACCTGGATAGCCAGTGGTGTTGGTCAGCGGTTCCACACGGCGTGGCTTCCAGAAAAGACCGTTGTGGGCGAGGTTGCTCGACACGGTGTTGAGATTGCCCAGCGTGGCCCCCAATTCGGACTGCAGCTTAGGATCCTTCAGCAAAGCACCCACAGCACCACGCCCCGCCTGAAGATCTTGCGTCAAGTCGCGCACCGCCAAAGAGGCATCTCGAAATCCACCCAATGCTTCGCGCAACGTGGCCTCATTGGTGGCGACCAGAGTGTCAGCACGCACCAACAGCGAGTCAGCCCGGGCCGCCAAGGCCCCGACCTGCCCCGCCAGCGGAGTCAAGGTCGCCGAGAATGCCCGAAGATTGCTCACCGTCACCGCAACGGCAGGCTTCTCGGAGGACACCAGCAATTCGACCTCGCCCAGCGTGCGATCCAACCGCTCGGAAGTCCGCCGCAAATTGGCCAGCGTGTTGGTCACGTCCTTGAGGGTCGACGCCGAGAGAATCATGCGGTCAACCCGCTCCACGACCTGATCCAGTCGGGTCATGAGGCCCACGGCACTGCGGGCCGCCTCCTGCAAATTAAAGGGATCCACGGCGGTCACGATGGCCCCGTCCTGAAGCGGCGGAGCCGCATTCTTCGTGGGAATGATCGCAACGAACTGGTCACCCAGGAACCCGCTCTGCTCAATTTCGAAGCGGGCGTCACCAAAGATGGTCACTGGTTTTTCAATGCGGCACTGGATAGACACCCTCCGGCCGTCTTCCGAAAGCGAGATGTCCTCGACAGAGCCAATGCGGACACCGGACATGTTGACCGGCGCGCCTACGGCCAACCCACCGACATTGCCGGCGGAAACCACGATCGTTCGGCCGGAACGCCAAAAGGAGGCTCCCTTGCTGAAATGGATAAGCAATGCGGCGATCAGCACGAGTCCGATCAGGACAAAGAGGCCGACTTGTGCTGCGGGGGATTTTCGTTCCATGGACTCACTCATTGAGATTTCTGTGGCGTCGAGATGCCGTTGACGAATCGATAAATCACTGGATCCGTCGATTCCAAAATCTCCGAAGTCGGTCCCTCGGAGTAAATTCGTCCCTCATGAAGCATGAGGATTCTGTTGCTGATCGTGCGGGCGCTCTTCATGTCATGGGTCACAGCGATACTGGTGACGTGAAGGGTTTCCCAAACCCGTCGGATGAGGCGATCAATGTTGTCGGCGGCGATCGGGTCCAAGCCGGTGGTCGGCTCGTCGTAGAGCACGATCTCCGGCCGGTAAACAATCGCCCGAGCCAAACCGACCCGCTTGCGCATCCCGCCGGAGAGTTCGCTGGGCATTTTGTGACCAATCCCCGGTAATTCTACCATGTCTAGGGCCTCATCGATTCGGCGACGAATCTCGGTCTCCGACTCCAGACCCTGCCGGCGGAGCACAAAACCCACGTTCTCTTCGACGGTCAACGAATCAAAGAGGGCCGCCATCTGGAAGAGCATGCCATACTTCCGTCGCACCCGAAGGAGGCTGCGCTCATTCATTGCGGTGATGTCCTCTCCGTCCACCCGCACAATCCCAGAATCGGGTTGGAGCAGACCGATGAGATGCTTGAGCAGGATGCTCTTGCCCCCGCCACTTCGACCGATGATGACCACCGCCTCACCCCGACGAATGTCCAGGGAAACTCCTCGCAAGACCTGCTGGGTCCCGAAGCTCTTGGTGACGTCTCGAACCTCAATCATAGATTCAAGTTAGGAGTAGAATAGACGCGACAGGAACAGCGTGAGGAAGAAGTTAACGATCAAGATACTAATGCTCGCAACCACCACCGCCTCGGTCGTCGCCTTCCCCACTCCTTCGGCCCCTCCCTGACACGTGAGCCCCTTGTGGCAACTCACCACCGCGATGATGGCGCCGAAAACAAAGGATTTAATCAAACCTGTCAGTACATCCGGGGGATCGGTGTACCGGGTCATGTTCACCAGGTAGTACGCACTGTCGATGCCAAGCAAATTCACACCCACCCACCAACTGGAGACGATGCCCACCACCACCGACTCAGCAGTCAGCAACGGGGCCGAGGCCAACAGCGCCAGGAATCGCGGCACCACCAGTGTGTCCACCGGGTGCGCTGCAAGGGTCCGGAGGGCATCGATTTGCTCAGTCACCTTCATCGTGCCCAACTCGGCGGTCATGGAGGCCCCCACTCGACCGGTGAGCATTAAGGCCGCGAGCACCGGCCCTAACTCGCTGCTCATGCCGATGCTGACCACCGCGCCCGTCGCGGTATCCATCTTCACCTTGTGAAACTGCAAGAACGTCTGGGCACACAGCACCATGCCCGTGGCCGCTCCCGTGGTAATGACCACGCTCTGGCTTTTCACCCCGATGAACTGGAGTTGGTAGAGAAAATCTTTCCAGGACGGTCGCTGATGGCGAAAGGAGCCTATAGACTCCATCAGTAATTGGGAAACCTCTCCAAGCTGGGTGATGAAGGAGCGGAACCGTTGATGGATGAGTTGGACCGGCACGTAGGATTCCAGTGAATTTCAGAGTGTCTTGCGGCCCTACCCAATTAACAACCCTCCCAGCGAAAACTCGCCGAGAGGGGCACTGTGGACCTTCAAAGAAGTCGTTGGAGATGAACTCCTGACTCGGTCGCCTAAGAGCTCAACGCCCCCTCGGTCGCCTCATCTCGCTGTTTAAAGATCAGTTTCTCCTTATCGGCGGTGACCTTGACGGGCTGCCCATCCATCAACGTCCCCCGCAAGATTTCCTCAGCGAGAGGATCTTCGAGATGCTTCTCGATGGCTCGACGCATTGGACGAGCGCCGTACTGAGGATCAAACCCCTTCTCAATAAGGAATTCCCGAGCCTTGTCGTCGAGAATGACCGTGACGTTCTTACGGCGAATCCGATCCAATACCTTGGTGATTTCCAGATCGAGAATCGTGTCGAGCTCGGGCTTGCCCAAGGAGCGGAAGACCACGATGTCATCCAAACGGTTGAGGAACTCGGGCCGGAAGAACTTCTTGGCCTCGTCCAATACCCGACCCCGCATGGCCTCGTAGCTCGCATCGTCGCTGGACTTTGAAAAGCCCATGCTGCCCTGCTTGCGCAACGCCTCGGATCCCACGTTAGAGGTCAAGAGGACGATTGTGTTGCGGAAATCGACCACTCGTCCCAAGGAATCGGTGAGTTTACCTTACTCTAGGATTTGCAGAAGCATGTTGGTCACGTCGGGATGGGCCTTTTCGATCTCATCGAAGAGCACCACGGAATAGGGCTGACGACGCACCTTCTCGGTGAGTTGACCGCCTTCTTCGTGACCCACGTAGCCCGGCGGTGAACCAATCAATCGGCTCACAGTGAACTTCTCCATGTACTCAGACATGTCGAGCTGGATGAGGGCCTGATTGCTGCCAAACATCTGCTCAGCCAACGTGCGCGCCAACAGTGTCTTTCCGACGCCGGTCGGGCCCAGCAAGGCGAAGCAGCCAATGGGACGCTTAGGATCTTTGAGGTCCGTTCGGGCGCGACGCAGCGCCTTAGCTAGCGCGGCAACGGCATCTTTCTGGCCGACGACCAATTTGGCCAACTCATCTTCAATGGCCAAGAGCTTCTGCATGTCGGATTGGCCCATCCGCTTGAGGGGAATGCCCGTCCACTTAGCGACCACTTGAAGGATGTCGTCCTCGGTGACCACCACCCGCTTCTCGTCCTTGGCAGTCTTCCAGTCGGCCAGCGTCTTCTCGAGGCGCTCCTTGGCCGATTTCTCATGATCGCGCAACTGGGCCGCTCCCTCGAAGTCTTGATCCTTAATGGCCTGCTCTTTCTTCTGCCGCAGTGACTCGATCTCCGCCTCGATTTCCTTGATGTTGGGCGGCCGTTGCATTGCTCCGATTCGTGCCTTGGATCCGGCTTCATCGAGCACATCAATGGCCTTATCCGGCAGGAATCGAGCCGTGATGTAACGATCAGAAAGCTTCACGCAGGCTTCCACCGCATCGGAGGTGAACTCGGCCTTGTGATGGTCTTCGTACTTGGACTTCAGACCGATTAGGATAGCAATCGCATCTTCGACCGACGGCGGCTCCACCTTGACCGTTTGGAAACGGCGCTCGAGAGCAGAGTCTTTTTCGATGTATTTGCGATACTCCGTGAGCGTCGTGGCGCCCACGATTTGCAGCTCTCCGCGGCTGAGGGCCGGCTTGAAGATGTTAGAGGCATCCATGGTGCCCTCGGCCGAACCAGCCCCCACGATGGTGTGCAACTCATCAATAAACAGGATGACGTTCTTGGCCTTCTTGATTTCGTCCATCACGGCCTTGATGCGCTCCTCAAATTGGCCTCGGTACTTGGTACCCGCCACCATCAACGCGAGATCCAAAGTGATCACCCGCTTGGCGGCTAAGAGCTCAGGCACGTTGCCCTTAGCGATTTCTTGAGCCAACCCCTCCACGATGGCCGTTTTGCCCACGCCGGCCTCGCCCAGCAGCACCTGGTTGTTTTTGGTGCGGCGACAGAGAATCTTGATCACCCGCTCGATCTCGTTGCTACGACCGATGACCGGATCCATATCGCCCTTCTTCGCAATCTCGGTGAGATCACGACCGAAGGCCTTGAGAGCGGGCGTCTTCTGATCCTTGTTCTTGTCGCCGCGAGTCGGAGCCTTACCGGCCTCAACGGTTTCGGCAGCTGGCTCCTTTTCGCCGCCCTCTTCCTCGCCGGCCTGGAACTGAGGATCGAGCTCCTTGAGGATTTCTTGGCGGCATTGCTCGATGTCGACCTCCAAGTTCCGGAGCACCTTGGCCGCCACGCCATCGCCCTCGCGCAAGAGACCCAGCAAGATGTGCTCGGTGCCCACGTAGGTGTGGTTCAATGCTTTGGCTTCTTTGGCAGCCAGAGCCAAGACCTTCTTGACCCGCGGCGTGTAGGGAATATTGCCGCCCGACTTACCCTCCCCGCCGCCCCGGACTTCCTTCTCCACCTCTTGGCGAACCGTATCCAGATCCAGCCCCATTTTTTGGAGAACATTGACCGCTACACCCTGCCCCAGCTTGATCAGCCCGAGGAGCAGATGTTCGGTGCCAACGAAGTTATGGTTGAAGCGATCAGCCTCCTTGCGCGCCAGGGCTAGAACCTGCTGGGCGCGAGGGGTAAAGTTGTTGAGGGATTCTTCGCTCATGGTCTCAAAAGTGCCGGCGCAGCTGTGCGCCCGAC
>JAPLUH010000409.1 GCA_026397675.1 Verrucomicrobiota bacterium | reverse complement strand
CCTGTGGCATCAGGGTGAAAACGACATGCTCGATCCCAAATTAAACCAGCACTATGCGCGAGGGCTCACCGAACTCATCGCCCGGCTGCGGCAGGACCTTCTGGCTCCGGGACTTAAATGGTTTATCGGCGAGATCAGCGAGAAAGGGATCTGGGGCATGGATAACCGGCGTAATCTAGCCATCCTTCGACAACAGCAGGACACGGTCCTCAAGGCGGATCCGCTGTTACGGTGGGTGCCCACCTCCCACTTGGCCTTCGAAGTCATGGATAGCGGCCAACCGCACTATCACTTCGGGACCCAAGGCCAGTTGCAGCTGGGGGAAGCCTTCGCAAACGCCTACCTCGATACCGTCGAAAAGCCGATCGCCGCCCCAAAACGCAGCTTCGACTCAGTTACGACACCGCAGAGCAAAAAAGGGCGCATTCGCGTCTTCGTCCTGGCTGGCCAACGCACCATGGAGGGGGAAGACGCCTTCGTCGCACAAATCCCGCAGATTCCGGGATTCGCGCAGTTCTCCCAGCCCCGGAACGATATTCTGTTTCGCTATTCACTTGGTGGCGGAATCCAGTCTTCAAGAGCCTGGGAACCTCTAGGGCCCGTCCATGAACTGGGCAATTTTGGACCGGAACTCAGCCTCGGCGCCCATCTCCGAACAACACTGAGCGCACAAGATTCCATCGCCGTCGTGAAGTTCACTCACAGTGGCGCGCAAGCGCCGGACTGGTCTCCGGATGGCACCCCGGAAACCCACCGCGATCTTTACCCAAAGTTCTCCAAGTTTATCGGCGAAGCCATGAGCGACCTCGCCCGACAAGGCTACGAGAGCACCTTGGAGGGAGTCTTCTGGCACACCGGAGAAAACGACACTTACTTCACCCCGTACCAACGAAAGTACGCCGATGGGATGCGGCGCTTGATTGCCCAGGTTCGCCTAGATTTTAAAACCCAGAATCTCCAGTGGTTCATCTCCGAGCAACATCCGGCTGCGATCTGGAAGAACGTGGCCGATATCAACGGCGCCCTCCGTACTCTGGCGCGGACCGAGGCCGGAGTCTTCATGGTCCCGACCTCCCATCTCCCTTACGAACGCACGCATTTCGGCACTCAGGGCACCCTTTTGCTCGGCGAGGAGTACGCAAAAGCATATTCGCAGCAGCGTCGCAAAGATCGGCCTTGATCCGGAGCCACGGGCTTGGATTTGTCTGATACCGCCCGATTGCTGCAGAATAAGGGGCTTTTAGCGGTCAAAATACCTCGAGCAACGGTTTCCGGGTGCCAACCCACGGCAAGAAAAGGTTTGAAGGCGAGGAAGCTCCTCTTCGAGCAGCGATGCGTTGGTCCGTTGCGCGCCACCCCATGGTTGGCACCCAAGAACAGCGGCGGATCCCCGTTTGCGGCAGCTGAGCTGTTATTCGTCAGCCCACAGCAGAAAGACTCCGTCGGAGAAGACCCGCCCTGAGAGGACTTCAGCCCTAAGTGACATCAGGGGTTGAAATTGGAGCCGACTGTCGGGATTGAACCGACGACCCACAGTTTACAAAACTGTTGCTCTGCCGCTGAGCTAAGCCGGCTAAACTCAATGTTTACAGGGTGTTTGTGCGTTTTGGCTCGTTTTTGAGCCATTGACGCCCAACAAAAAACCAACAACCTTCGTCGCACTCACGCCCTCAACACCCCAAACCCTGCCAGTGAAGCCCAAATCTGCCAAGGCGAAGTTCAAGTCCACGAAAGCCAAGATAACCACCCTCCGGGCTTGCTCCAGCCCGCGGTAAAATCAAGCCAGCCCTCGGGTGGCCGTTGGAGTCTGACTCGATTCGTTTGCCGGTGGCTTCGTCGGTTTCAACGCTGATTGGCAGTCCCGCTCCTTAACCGGTGGATATGCAGTAGGTGTGCAGGAGGTGGTTTGAAATCTGCGCGATTGGAGACGAGTGAAACGCCTTCTTCCGCTAACGGCCATGGGCGTTTCGTCGTTTTCGACGTTGGTTTCTCAGTGACCACGAGACCTTGGGGGCTGGCCCGGGTCGTGAATCAGGCTAGCCCAGCTCTCGACGACGTCGTCGCCCTGCTAGGTCTACGAGAGCATAAACGATGGGATTTTCTAGCGATTGCCACTAGATTCTCTCCCGTCCAAGGACAGACAGAGGTGTGATTTAGGGCCCATGGGTATGGGTGACGACTCTCTTCTCTGGCTGTTTCCTGAGTCGTCATGTCGATCGTGACGTGAACTTTCCGCAACAGGTGTTATATTTCGTAGTTATCCTACTTTCACAGGACCTCCGGCCAGTTCGTCAGAGATGAAACCCTCTTTCAGTTCGAGCACCCCAGCAGTGATGCGGCAGGTGTGGAATCATCTCTTTTTCCTCCATTGGATCGAGCAGGCAGAGCGGCTCCAATCACTCCTTCCGAGAGGATTAACGCTGGATTCCCATGATGGGCACGCCTACGTAGGCATCGTAGGATTCCAGATGAATTCGCTCCGGCCGATCGGTCTGCCGGCGGTGCCGTGGCTGTCTAATTTTGGGGAACTCAACGTTCGGCTCTATGTCCGCGATCATACCGGACGTCCTGGGGTCTATTTTCTGTCGCTGGATTGCGACCGAGCCATCGCTGTCTGGATTGCCCGGGTATTCTTCAGCCTGCCGTATCGACACGCATCGATCCGTTTCGATGCGACAACCGAGGATTACACGCTGAATTGCCGCCGTTGGGGCTTCAACAAGGGACACGCTGATTATGCGTGGCGTCCGGTCTCAAGTCCCAAGGTGTCGGCACCGGGTACGCTGGAGTTCCACCTGCTCGAACGCTACCGGTTCTTCACTGAACGGCAGGGAATCTTGCAAGAAGGGCGTGTCAGCCATGCCCCCTACGAGGCCTCCAAGGCGCTCTTCTCCAAGTGGAGCGCGTTGCCATTGGCATGGAACGGCCTACCGATCCCCAACAGACCACCCGATCTAGCACACTATTGCCGCGGGGTTTCCGTCGAAGCGCACGCCATAACTCCCGTCAGGGCTTGAAGACGGTCTAAAATTTCAGGCAAGGGTCTTTTTGAGACTCAGCGTTGCCCCAGCCATCGGGCCGCATTGGCCACAATCCGCAGGGCGTTCGGGTTGAAAAAGACCGGGTAGGTTTCGTGGCCAGGGCGAAAATAGAAAACGCTACCGCGACCCAGGTGCCACACCGATCCGCTACGGAACCATTCCCCCGAAGCCCAATGCTCCTCAAGGACCACCTCGTCCGGGGAAGGTACATGAAAGGGTTCGTCATACATCTCGGTCTGCTCGATGGCGAAGGACTCGGGCACTCCTTGAGCGATCGGATGGCGCGGAAGGCGGATCCGGACCTCACTGGGCTTCCCGTCTCCCCGGTAGGCGGGAAAGCAGCAGTTGGCCCTGAGCAGCCGAACCTCGACGGGGCCCTGCGGAGGACGGCGGTATTGGACCTCCGGCGACAAACGTTCCTTGTAACTCGGGGCCATCCAGGGGCGGGGCAACAAATCACTCTCGACGACCACAGCTCGACTCCGTTCGTTCTCAGGCAATGCTGCCAGTGCCCGAGCCAGCGCCACGGCATTCATGGCTCCCACGAAGGGGCGGGACCAATGAGCCGAATGAAGCGCCAGAAGCGATAGCTTGCCGGAGCGGATCCTCTCGACGATTCGAGCAGCGGTCGCGGGCTCAATTTCAGCATGGCGGACATGACCCCACCAAACCAGCACGTCTACCGAATCCAGGTCCTTAAGCCCCTGCTCTGGGTCATCGATGCAAACCGATTCGACGGAAAGGCCAGAAACGGTCTTCAGGTGGTCTGCAATCTGATTGCCCAGCCAATTCGGATAGGCCTTTTTCTGGGCTGGCTGTCGCTCATCCCAAACGCGAACACGGATTCCGGAGGCTTGCGGTGTCTTGCAGCCCGCGGACGCCAAAACGGCAGTACCGCTCACTAACCATTCGCGACGGGAGATCATGAGCCACAGGGTCCTCTGAAACATCCACGCAGGCAATACCCTCAAATGACCCCGCCGCGTGGAGCCGACTTCGTCAAAGCGCTGGGAGCCGAGGAGCAAGGCAGTGTTGTAAAAATAAGATAGAGTGGCCCCTTTTGTGTAAAAAGGTGGGGGCGACCCCGAGCCGATTTGGCGGAGGGGAGGGAGGACTCCCGGATTGCTTCAAGGGACGTGGTTTTGTCATGGTGGGGATCAAATATGTCGAGGCGGCAATACCCGTTCCATCTGATTGAACCCCGGTGGCAGCGGCACTGGGCGGCAGAGCAGACCTTCCGGGCGTGGAACCCGGGAGACCGCATTCCGGAATCCCATCCCTTTGGGCTGCGCCATGATCTGGCCGGGCGGGCAGCAGCGGCTTCAGATTTGCCGCCGAAATTCTATATTCTCGACATGTTCCCCTACCCTTCCGGGGCCGGTTTGCATGTCGGGCATCCCGAGGGCTACACGGCGACGGACATCCTCGCGCGGTATCGCAGGGCCCAGGGCTTCAATGTGCTGCATCCGATGGGCTGGGACTCGTTCGGGCTGCCGGCCGAGCAGTACGCGGTGAAAACCGGGCAGCACCCGCGGATCACCACCGAGACCAACATCGCTAACTTCACGCGCCAAATCCAATCGCTGGGCTTTAGCTACGATTGGTCGCGCGAGTTGGCTACCACCGATCCAGAATACTTTCGCTGGACCCAGTGGATCTTCCTGAAGATCTACAATTCGTGGTTTAACCCGGCCACAAACAAGGCCGAGCCCATCGAGACGCTGACCTATCCGGCCGACTGCCGGACCGAGGCCCAACAGCGGGCCCATCGCGATTCCAAGCGCTTGGCCTATGTTTGCGAGGCTCCGGTCAATTGGTGCCCTGAGCTGGGAACGGTGCTGGCTAACGAAGAGGTGATTGATGGTAAAAGCGAGGTCGGCGGGTTCCCAGTCGTCCGCAAACCCATGCGCCAGTGGATGCTGCGCATCACCGCCTATGCCGAGAAGCTCCTGGCCGACCTGAACACGATCGAGTGGTCCGACTCGCTCAAGGAGATGCAGCGCAACTGGATTGGCCGCAGCGAGGGCGCTGAGGTCGATTTCCAGGTGGATGGCCTGTCAGAGAAGATCCGGGTGTTCACCACGCGGCCCGATACTCTATTCGGAGCAACTTATATGGTGTTGTCGCCGGAGCACCGACTCGTCGCGGGCCTCACCACACCGGCGCAGGCAGCCGCGGTGAGGCAGTATCAGCAATTTGCCACCACGAAGTCCGACCTCGAGCGCACCGAACTCGCCAAAGACAAAACCGGCGTCTGGACCGGCGCCTTTGCTATCAACCCGGTGACCGGAGGGAATATTCCCATTTGGATCGCAGACTACGTCCTCGCGAGCTACGGCACCGGGGCCATCATGGCCGTGCCCGCCCACGATGAGCGGGATTTCGAGTTCGCCCAGAAGTTCGAGCTGCCCGTGGTGCAGGTGGTGCAGCCGCCCGATGCAACGACCGAGTGGCAGGGCTTTTGCGACGAGGGAACGGCCGTGAATTCGAGCAGTGCAGAGCTCTCGCTCGACGGACTGCCCACCGCGGAGGCCAAGCGGCAGATCACCGTCTGGTTAGAGTCCAAGGGGCTCGGCCAGAAGACGGTCAACTTCAAGCTGCGGGACTGGCTCTTCAGCCGCCAGCGCTACTGGGGAGAACCCTTTCCGATCCTTTGGCGCACAGACGCTGAGGGCAATCGGTACCACGAGGCACTGCCCGAGACGGCTCTGCCGCTGATGCCGCCGACCCTGGAAGACTACAAGCCCACGACCGATGGCCAACCCCCGCTGGCCCGCGCCCACGATTGGTTGCACCTGCCCGACGGATCCACCCGCGAGACCAACACGATGCCGCAGTGGGCGGGTTCCTGCTGGTATTACCTGCGCTACCTCGACGCGAAGAATAAACAGAGCTTCGTCAGCCCGGAGGTCGAGACTTACTGGATGAAGTCCGGAGGTAAAACCCCGGGGGTGGACCTCTACGTCGGTGGCACTGAACACGCCGTTTTGCACCTGCTGTATGCCCGCTTCTGGCACAAGGTTTTGTTCGACCTAGGACAGGTCTCGACCGCCGAGCCCTTCTTCAAGCTGGTCAACCAAGGACTCATCTTGGGTGAGGATGGGCAAAAGATGTCCAAATCCCGCGGCAACGTGGTGAACCCGGACGACGTGCTGGTGGAGTACGGGGCCGATGCGTTCCGTCTCTATGAAATGTTCATGGGACCCCTGCAGGACACCAAACCCTGGAACACTCAGGGCGTGGAAGGCGTGTACCGCTTTCTGGGGCGTGTGTGGCGCCTCTTCGTGGACGAGAAGGCTGAGACGGATTACGAGCAGGCCTCGACGGTCGCCGCCAGCGGTGAGGCTTCTTCGGACGAATCGGCCCGACTCCTCGACTTGATCCGCCTTTCGCCGCTGATCTGCGATGCGGCCCCGACCCCGGCTCAGCTCAAGCTGCTGCACGAGTGCATTCGCAAAGTAACCCACGATCTGGAGCACCTGCAGTTCAACACGGCCATTTCGGCCATGATGGTGTTCATTAATGGAGCCATGACCTGGGAAAACCGCCCGTCGGTTCTCCTCCGATCCTTCCTGCAATTGCTGGCACCGTTTTCACCGCACTTGGCTGAAGAACTCTGGCAGCGCTTGCACCAGCACCAGAGTCTTGCTGTGCCGTCGCTGACCTATGCTCCTTGGCCTGCTTTCGATCCGGCTCTTCTGGTTGAGACCGACATGGAGTTGCCCGTGCAGGTCAATGGCAAGCTGCGCGATGTGATCCGGATGCCGGTCAACGCCAGTGCCGCAGAAATCGAGGCGGCTGCGCTCAAGGCCGAGAAAGCACTGCCCTTCCTCGCCGGCAAGACCGTGAAAAAGGTCATCGTCGTTCCGCGCAAAATGGTCAACGTGGTGGTGGCCTGAGCCGACACACGTTCGCAGCATGAAATCGCTCACGAAACACCTCACCCCGGACGAACTTCGCATCGTCTGGATCCTGACGGCCGTGTTGCTCTTGGGCATCGGCGGCAGGATCTGGATCGTCAGTCACCCCGTGTCCGCCTCCCGGGGTCCTTCAACCTCCAGTCCAGCATCCGTCCAGACCCCCTGAATGGAACTCCCACGCCCCAAAGACCCGATCGCCGATCTAGTGGCCATCGATGGTCGGTATCACCGGGACGCCTACCTCTTTTTGAGGGATGCCCTGGAGTACTCCCAGCGCATCCTCAAACGGGAGGTCGGTAATAAGACCCGTCACATCACCGGCCAAGAATTGCTGGAAGGCATCCGCGAGTTCGCGCTGAAGGAGTACGGCCCGATGACGCTGACCGTGCTTTCGGAATGGGGCATCCACCGTGCCGAAGATTTTGGGGAAATCGTCTTCAACATGGTGGAGCACGGCATCCTCTCCAAGACCGAGACCGACTCTCGGAAGGATTTTCAGGGCGGCTACGATTTCGAGAAGGCCTTCCGCGCCCCCTTCCAGCCGTCGGGCCGCGTGGCTTGATCGGGACACTACCTCAACACTCGTTTACCACTCGGCACGACTCTGGCTTCCAGGGCTCCATGGATCCGGCCAACGCCGGAGCCGGAACCTGAATCCTCTTGAAACCCACTGCTCCACGCCCTGCCCCTTCGGATGTCCTGTTCATGCTCACGGTGGGCGCCATGTGGGGGCTTCATGGTCCGCTGCTCAAGCTCGCCTACCGGGCCGGGCTGAACTTCGCCCTGGTCTCGGTCGGAGAATACGCCATCGCGACCTTGGCTTTCGCACTGGCCTGCTGGGTGGGACGAGTCCCATGGCCTCGAGAAGACCGCGGCTTCTGGCTGCGGATGCTCCTGGGCGGACTGGTGGGCAGTGGCGTGGTGCTCTTCCTGTTCTGGTCGTACCAGCTTGGCCCCGTTCCGGTCGGAGCCACCCTGCTGTTCTTGTACGTGCCATTCACTTCGATCCTAGCAGCCTTGGTGCATCGCCGCTGGCCGCCGGTTCGGGAGATTGTTTCCGTGTGTCTGGTGACCGCGGGCGCCGTACTGGCCACCGACTTCATGGGCTCTGCTGGTCCTGATAGCTTGAAGGGAGCCCCTCAGGCCGTGCTGGCAGCGCTGTGTTTCGCCGGATTTTTCATGATCTCGGCGGGCCTCGGGAATCGATCGACTCCGTTGTTTCGCTCTTTTTTCTTCTCGGCCCTATCGGGGCTGATCTTGCTGGTCGTGACTCTGGCGGCCGGTTGGTCCTTGAGCGCTCCGGCAACGGGTGTCTGGGGAACCGTGCTATGGCTGAGCCTCCTCAGTGGCGTCGGGCAACTGGTACCGGTATTTCTCATGATGAAATCGGCCCACCGCCTCGGTGGCGGGTTGGGCAGCATCCTCACTTCACTGGAACTTCCGGTGGCCGTGGGCCTGTCTGCCCTGATGCTGGGTGATCCGCTGCGACTCTCCCAACTGGGCGGCATCGCACTCATCATCGCCGGAATCGCTCTGCCACACCTTCGACTGGGTCCGGTTCCTGCTTCCGCTGCTTCGGAATGAGCGAATTGATTCCCGTCATTGATTTCTCCCCGTTTTTCACCGGACCTACAGGCCGACACCGCGTCGGATCGGAAGTGTTCAAGGCGGCTCACGAAACTGGCTTCATGTACCTGAAGGGGCACGGCATCAAGCCGAAGCGGGTCTCCGAAGCCTTTGGTCTGGCTCAAGGTTTCTTCAGACTTCCTCAAGACTCCAAGGAATGCCACCTGCGGACGGCCGGCAATTTCGGTTACCAAGCCTTGGCTCAAGAAGCCTTGGATCCCACACAGCCTCCCGACTTGAAGGAGGATTTCACCATGCGCAATGCCACGGGGATCTCCGCCTCGGATCCGCGCTGGCCGTCCGATGCGTTCCGGACCGAAGCCACGGGTTTCTATGCGGAATGCCGACAACTGGCGGCCCAAGTGATGCAGGCCTTCGCCTTGGCGTTGCAATTGCCGGAAGGTTTCTTTGACGACAAACACACGGGCAAGACACAGACCCTGCGATTCTTGCACTACCCGCCCAACCGCAGTGTCCGACCCGGGCAAATGGGAGCCGGGGCCCACACCGATTACGGGACCCTGACCTTGCTCTTTCAGGACACTGCCGGCGGGTTGGAGGTGCAAAACACCGCCGGCCAATGGATCCCAGCGCCACCCATACCCGATACGGTGGTGGTCAACACCGGAGACCTGCTGGCCCGTTGGAGCAATGAGGTGCTGCGTTCCACCCCGCACCGAGTGCAAGTGCGCCCGGAGTCCGCCGCGGCCGGCCGCCTTTCCATCGCCTTCTTCAGCGATCCCGATCCCGAGGTGCTGGTGCAAACAATTCCCTCCTGCATCACCGCCGATCGGCCCGCTCGCCACGCTCCAATCCTAGCCGGAGCGCACATCGAGGAGCGCATCCGCGTCTCCATGCAACAGGCGTCTCTGGCTCCCAAAGCCTGATCCCCCGCACAGCGTCTGCCCCACCCGGACTCCAACCGCATTTTCTCATTTCCGACCCTTCATGACAGCCTGCGCCACCTTCGATTCGATGCCCAATTACTCCAGCCTCGGCCTGCCCACCGAGCGCGACGGCCTGGAGCAGTTCGACCACCTCCAGGCCTACCGACGCCTGGGGCCCATTTATCAACTGAGCTTCCGGGGAGAACGTCATGTGGTCATTGCCGGGATGGAGGCCAACGAGGCGGCCTGGCGCAACCCGGACCAGTGGTCGTACCACGAGGCCTTGGTCCCCTTCCGAGAAATGATGGGGCCGACCCATGTGACCCAACTCGACGGCGATCCGCACCGACGCAAACGGCGCAACTTGCGCAATGGGTTCGCCATGAGTGCGGTCGTCCGCCACCTGCCGGTCATCGACACAATCCTCCGCGAGGAGTTCGCGCAGGCCTGCGCTCGTCCGGTTCGGTTGCACGATTTCTTCATGACGGCCCTCACCCGGGCCAACAGTAAGACCGTGCTGCACTGCGATCTGGATGCCGAGGCGTTGGCGCACTTCATCGTCTTCGAGGAGGAGTTCATCTCGGGCACCATTCTGGGAGAAGCCCGACACGCTCACTACGCACGGCCCGACTTCGTAGCCCATCGAGAGTTTGTCTTCGGATTTTTGCGCGAAGTGGTTTCCCGACGCCTCGCCGGCGAAACGCGTCCCGACAGTTTTCAGGACATGATCACCGATCGCCGTGAACGCGGTGAACCGCTGGATCTCGAGGAACTCATCCCGGAAGCCTATTTGCTGCTCATGGCGGGCACCGGAAACACCGCCAAAATGCTCAATTGCGGTCTGCAACACCTCCTGGCCAATCCGGAATGGCTCCGTCTGCTGGAGGAGGAACTGTCGGGCTACCGGGTGGATCAATTCATGGCCGGCATGGGTGCGTTTCCCCGCCTCAAAGGCACATTGATGGAGATGGAACGCATGTTCCCCGCCGCGCCGGTGCTCTCGCGGGTCGTTGAAGAAACCTTCAGCTTCTGCGGTTTCGAGCTGCCGCGTGGCACCCGGGTGCTGCACTTGCAAACCCTGCCGCACTTTCTGGAGGAGGTGTACACAGACCCCTATCGCTTCGACCCATCGCGATGGATCGACCGGGAATACCCTAAGAAAGCACACGGCACCTTCGGCGGCAGCACCCACATCTGTCTGGGCATGAACTTGGTACGGATCCACGCTCCGGTGGCCATCGCCAACTTGCTCCGGGATTACCGGGTGCGCTTGGGAGGAGAACCGGAAATCTCAGTAAACCTGAATTATGGGGTCCCGCAAGCCGCACACCTGACGGCCGAATGGACCCCTCGCATTTTGACCAACCCTTTGGTTTCTCCTGCCCCAGTTGCCCAAAGTTAGCCATGGGGTATTCCTCCAGCCGTTCTATCGCCATGCGAATTCCTCACTACACCGCCTCCGCCGAGTTCACCCGATTCGTGCGGACAATGCCCAAGACCGAGACCCACCTGCACCTCGAAGGTTCGACCCCCATCGAACTGCTGCGGGAACTTGAACCGGAACGCTTCAGCGCTCCTCCGCCCTTCTGGTCTCCGGAATTCCGGTACACGAGCTTCGATCAGTTCATGGGGCTGTACGACGAGTACTGCATGAACTTCTACACGTCGGCCCAGCGCTACCACGATGCGGCCAAGATCGTCTTGGCCACTTGTGCCGAACAGGGCACCCGCTATGTCGAGACCAGCATCCACCTGCCCGGACTGGCTGCGGTGAACGATTCCGGACCGGAGATCTTGGCCGCCATCCGTCAGGCGGCCCCTCCGGGAATGGAAGTCCGGATCTTCGCCGGCATGTGCCACAACGACTATGCCATGCATGGTGAGCTCATCGAGGCGGCACTGGGCTGGGACGACCTCGCCGGCATCGACCTGCACGGACCAGAGTACTGGCGGATGGAGACCTGGAGCATCGATGTCTGGCATCGAGCGCTCGCGGCTGGCAAGTCAACCAAGGCCCACGCCGGCGAGTTCATGCCCGCCCCCTTCGTGCGCTGGATCCTCGACAACCTCGGTGTCCGCCGGATCGAGCACGGGGTGCGATCGATCGAGGATCCGGAACTGGTGCGTCATCTGGCTCGTCAGCGCATCACCCTGGATGTCTGCCCGATTAGCAACGTGAAGCTGGCTGTGCAGGGAGTCCCCTCCATGGCTGCCCATCCCATCCGGGCCCTCTTCGACGCCGGCGTGCCGGTCACCATCAACTCCGACGACACCTTCTTCTTCGGAAACCGATTGGAGGAGGAGTACTTCGCACTCCATCAGGAGTTGGGTTTTTCAAAAGCCGAGCTGGCGCGGATCGCCCTGAACGGCATCGAAATCGCCCTGCTCAGTCCGGAGAAAAAACAGGCGCTGGTGGCCGAGTGGCGGGCCTTTGTGGCGGCCGAGTCCCTGGACTTGGCGATCGCCGAGGGGTCAAACCGCTTCGTGGGATGATTTTTCCATGAACACGGGCACCGCGAGCATCACGCCCGACATGGCCAGGTAGCCGATCACCCATTTCCAGCCCGGCTTGAGCACCCCAACGATGTCGGCGGTGATAAATCCGAAGCTGTGGATGAAGCCAATGGCCGCCAGCAGCGCGCCTGCGGCGAACCACACGGCCGCCTGGCGGAATTTCTGGTCGATGATGCACACGGTCGCCGCGGACAAGATGAGGCAACTCAAGAAATATCCCTGCTCGAGGGCAAACATGCCCTCCGCATGAAAGTTGCGCGCCTTGAGGATGCTATCGAGCAGTTCCTGTCGGAAGGGATTGGCCACCGTACCGACGCCGACGCCAGCCATGACGTTCTTTGCTACCAGAGCACAATACCCGGCGATGGCCGGAAAAAGGCCGACGATGACGGCCGGAATGTGTCGGCGTGGAATGGCATCCATCGCCTGAGTTCCCATTGAAATGCCGATCCAAATCAGGATGGCCATGCCCGCTTCCACCGGGATGGACCAGGCCAAAAGACTCAGGGATCCGGTCAGGCAAACGAGGGTCACGAAAATGGCATTGAGGGTCGAGTACCCCGCCCTGGAACCGATGGCCTTCCAACCGGGATGGCCGATGTAGAGGGTCGTGGGATACGGCGACCCGAACACCGCCGAGAGCAGGGTTCCCACTCCATTGATGATTAAGGAGGGGCGTGTTTCATAGCGATCGCCCGCCGCCTCCGCCGAACCCAACACCTGCATGGATCCCACCACGTTCACCACGCCCATAGGCAAGATGATGCTGAAGAAGGGCAAGAGATACGGCAGGCTGTCCCGAAGCGCTTTCAAGGCCGGCACGGGAAGGTGCAGCCCGAGATGACTCAAGTTCAGCGGATAGGCCGGGGCTGGTGAGGGCAATCCCGCCCAGTTCAGCCCCCAGGCTCCGAGGGTTCCCAACGAAACAATTACCAGTCCGCCCGGGATACCGCCTTTGAAACGGTAGCCGCCATAATAGACCACCAAGGCAATGGCCAAGGTTCCCATGCCGATGAGTGGATAGACCCAGGCCCGGAACAGGAAATCCATGGCGATGAAGAACACGCCGATGCCGGCCAGTGCAGCCAATAGAGCGGCTAACGGCGTGACGCGTCGCAGGTGGTGCAAGAAGAACGACCCCGCGAACTCGATCAGGCCCGATCCCACGCAGGCGGCGATTCCGGCCAACCAAGCGATCTCGTCGGCCTTGGGCTTCGGTAGGCCCTGAGCGAGGGCCATTTGCTGCGCGGGGTACATGACCAGCAGCGAATAGATAATCACCGTGACCAAATTGAAGCCGTAGGGCAGCGCACAAACATCATCCCGCCCCTCCCGAGCCGCCAATCGCAAGGCTTGGCGGGCGTACATGAGGTTCCCGAAGACCAGACCGACCGCCGAAGCCGGAAGGATGCGGCCAAAGTACAATTCCGGAGAAAACCCCAGCAGTCCCAGGCAGAAGCCGGTCATCAGCAGCAAGTTCACAAGGCTGTCGAGGCCCAGGGCGAAAAAGCCGTCCAGGTCTCCTTTGACAAAAGGTTTCATTGGGATGTTTGAGAATCGGAACCAGCAGAACCAACAGGGGCAAAACCGATGCACGCCTCTACCGGCGATCCGCACTCGATCGACCCCAGAGTTTTTTTGGAACGTCAGGAGTTTTAGCTCATGGGGTGCCCGACGGCGCCTTGTGAAGCGACCGATCGACGTCTAGTCTTTCATTCATGCTTCTCCGTGGATGGATCGCGGGCTTTGTCGTCGCGTTGAGCTGTCTCATCTCCGCCACCGCGCAAGACGCCCGGTTCATCCGACTGCGCAATTCCACGGTCACCACCCCGCCTGCACCCAATTCCAAAGCTCGGACCGCCGCCGTGACGGCCGGAAAACCTCCCGTCTCTGGCCTGTTCCTCATCCAGTTGGAGGGCCCCCTCTCAGCCGAACACCGTGAAACCCTGCAGTCCAAACGGCTGCGCCTGCTAAACCCGGTTCCGGACGACTCCTTTGTTTGCCACCTCGACGCCGCCTCGACGGCGGAGATCCGGGCCATTCCGTTCGTCCGGTGGCTGGGCGAATACCAACCCGAGTGGCGAATGGACCGCCGCCTGACCGCCGCGATGGCCGCCGAGCCCCGAGCCCCCCGAAACATCCGCCTGCTGCTCAGACCTCAGACCCCGCCCGCTGCATTGATTTCAGCGCTGCGCCAGTTCAGCGGGCCTGTCCACCGCAGCGAGACCGCCTTCGGTATCTTTCTGGGTGGCACGACCAGTCCCGGGCGCATCCTGGAGCTAGCGCGATCGGAGACGGTGCTGTGGATTGAGCCTGCGGGCCGAATGAAGCTCGTAGACGAGATCGCCACCGAACTCCTGATGGGCGATGACGGCACTCCCGGAAAACCCGCCCAAGTCCACAATTTGGGCTTTGATGGACGCGGGGTCACCGTCGCGGTCGCCGACTCCGGCCTCGACACGGGTGAAACCGAGTCCATGCACCTGGATCTCAACGGACGGGTGGATGCCTTCTTTGCCTACGGCGGCCTGGAGGATGCCTCCGACGAACACAGCCACGGCACGCACTGCGCCGGAATCGTCGCCGGCAGCGGTGCCATTGGCACCCAAGATGGCAACGGTTACCTCTGGGGCTTGGGCGTGGCTCCCGGAGCGCACCTCGTGGCCCAGCGCATTTTCGACGGAACCGGTGAGTACTACGCGCCCCCCAGTTATGAAGCCTTAACCCGAGATGCCGTCCGCAGCGGAGCGTATGTCGGATCCAACTCCTGGGGTGACGACACGCAAGGACGCTACGACCTCAGCGCCGCTGAATTTGATGCGTTGGTGCGGGACGCCGATTCACGGACTCCTGGAGAACAACCCTACATCCTCGAATTCAGCGCCGGCAATTCAGGGCCTGGCGAGCAGACCATCGGTTCACCGGCCGTGGCTAAAAACGTGATCGCCACTGGCGCCTGCCAGAACGACCGCTTCGATTTGGCGCTCTATGCGGAGGGGTCTGAGACCATGGCTGATTTCTCCAGCCGCGGTCCGGCTGAAGACGGCCGCATCAAACCCGACATCACCGCACCGGGTACCTGGATTGCCTCGCTCAAAAGCCAATTCGCCAGC
Source organism: Verrucomicrobiota bacterium (assembly GCA_026397675.1). Classification (GTDB taxonomy): domain Bacteria; phylum Verrucomicrobiota; class Verrucomicrobiia; order Limisphaerales; family UBA9464; genus SXXZ01. Next base: position 4,914 of record JAPLUH010000409.1, on the reverse strand, counting down.
GACGCCAATGCCTGGCTCGGGATTGACGAGAACTACCTTTTTCAAGGGGGCACCTCCCAGGCGGGTCCACATATCAGCGGAGCCTGCGCGGTGTTTGTGCAGTGGTACCGGGAGACTCAAGGTGGACTCACCCCATCGCCCGCTCTGGTGAAGGCCTCGCTCATTAATTCGGCCGTCGACATGACTTCGGGCGAAGTGCCCGTCGACACCGACGATGAGGAGGCCGGTACCATGCTGGTGGTCGGCGGCACGCCCCCGGTTCCCAACAATGACGAGGGATGGGGTCGATGCGATGTGGCCGCGCTCATCACCGGAGAGCGCCGCTTCAATTTTACCGATCAGGGCCTCGGGCTAAAAACGGGAGCCTTCTCCGAAAAACGACTCATCGTGGGGGCCGACGATGCGCTGAAAGTCACCCTCGCCTACACCGACGTGCCTGGGCTTCCTGCCGCCATCCCGGCCTTAGTCAACGACCTGGACCTAGAGGTGGTCTCGCCCGATGGCCGCATCTTCCGGGGTAACGCCTTTCTCGATGGCGAATCCATGGCCGACACCGCTGAGGGCGACCGGATCAACAACGTGGAAGGCGTTTGGATTAGCAATCCGGCCGCCGGCGAATGGATCCTCCGAGTCCGGGCCCAACGGGTGCTCCAAGATGTCCACGGCCGGACCAATGCCACACCGGAACAAGACTTCGCCCTAGTGGCCTCCGGCCAAATCCCCTTCCCCGGCGAGGGGGTCGTCTCGTGGGACAAAGAGACCTATCCGGCCCCGTCTATCGCCCAAATTCGACTGGTGGACACCGATTTGCGCAATCAGGCGAGCGCCACGGTCACCGTCGCCTCCGATTCGCAGCCAGTCCCGCTGACCCTCACCCTCCTGCCCAGTGGCTCAGGCGGCACGTTCACTGGGGCCGTATCGCTGGTCACGTCCACGAAGGCAGGCAGCCTGACGGTGGCCAACGGGAACACCCTCACCATTTCGTACACCGACGCCTCACCGGCGGGCCTCCGCACTCGGAGCGCCACCATCGACCTCAACCCGCCCGTGCTCGATTCAGTCCGGGCCATCCAGCGTTTTGGTCGGACCACCTTGCGTTTCAACGCCAGCGAACCAGTGAGATCGATCGCGGTCATTAACCCGATCAATGGACCCGCCTTCACTGTGACAAATGCCTTCTTCCGCACCTCACCCGAGCTGTTCCTGCCAGAATTGGTGCCGGACCAGATTTACCGCTACTTCATCGTGGCGACGGACGGAGCGGGCAATGGGCAAACCAACGACAACGCAGGGCGGTACTACTTCTTTACAGCGACCCGGCCGGCGAAAGCCCTTTTGCTGTACTCACCCGAGACCACCTTCGAGCAACTGAACCTGCCCTTCCCCGGCATCGAACACTGGACCCAACCCCTCGACGCCCTCGGCATCGATTACGAAGTCTGGAACTTTGCCGAGACCAACACCGTCCCTTCCGCCGCCCTGCTCTCCGCATACCGCGTGGTCCTCTGGCGTCCCGAAGATCTGGCGACCCTGCCCGCAGGCTTGGCCTCCGGACTGTCGACCTATGTCGCCGGTGGGGGATCGCTCTTCGCGGCGTCCTCCGAGGTCTTGAGCCGATTGTCTCCGGCGGAGCAGTCGTTCCGCACCAATGTGCTGCACGTGGCCGACTTCACCGAAGATGTGGGTGCCACCCTCGTTAACGGCATCAACGGAGATCCGATCACCGCCGGCCTGGCCATTGATCTGGATTATCAGGAGTTCCCTGACCTTGGGTCGCTGCTCGACTTTTCGACCTTCCCAGACGCCCTGCGACCCACGGGCGATGCGGCCTCCATCCTCACCCAAGACGAGGGACGGATCATCGGCCTGCGCTATCCGCGGACCGGCAATGACAGTCCAGGACGGGTGGTTTTTCTGTCGATCCCGTGGGAGTCCCTTCCGACAGAGGCGGAAGCCCCGAACAACAAGATTACCGTGCTCGGCCGGGCCCTCGACTTTCTGGTGCCGGGATTGCGCGGTGGCTCGAGTGTGACCTTTCACCAACCGGCCTACACGCTGCCTTCGGCCGCCATGATCGAGGTGAATGACGCGGCCCGTTCGGGGCAGAAACGGGTCACATTACAAATCACTAGCACCTCAGATTCAAAAGGGTTTGAGTTACCCTTGGCCGAGACCCCTTTGAAAGGTGTGTTTCGGGGCCGGATCACCCTGGGCACCACGGCGACCGACACCAACTCCCTACGACTGCGCTGCGCCAATGGGAATTTTCTTAACGCCTCTTACAACAACGCCTCCGGAGTAGCCCTGTCGGCCCAAGCCATCATCGACACAGTGCCTCCAGTGATTAGCGCGGTAGTTTTTGATCCGGCCTACAATGAAGCGACCATTTCTTGGACCACCGACAAACCTACCGACACCCTGGTGCGCTTCGGCGAGAGCAGTGGCGACGATTCACTGCTCACCCGCACCGCCTACTCGGCGGACCTGACCACCGAGCACGAAATCCAGATCTCGGGCCTCCAACCCGATCGTGACTACTACTTCCTGCCCGTAAGCCAAGATGAAGCCGGCAATGCGGTGACGGCGCGTCTAGCGGGGCGCTCGTTCCGCCTGCGCACCCTGCGACCTCTGGATGCCCCTTGGCAGGACTCCCTGGAGAAGGGGCGGTCGGGATGGGCCACCTTCGATGACACGGCCTTCGACGACGAAACCGGAGAGAGCTTGCTCAATACCACTTGGCAGTTTGGCACACCGTCCAACCGATACGGAATCCGCCCCCATAGCGGCACCAACTGCTGGGCCACCAACCTCGAAGGACAAGCGGTCGATACGGCCATTGCCGACCTGCTGAGTCCGGCCATCGACCTTCGGGGAGGTAACACGGCCCGCCTGAAGTTCCGCACCTGGTACGACACCACCGAACGTAGCGACCTCTTGGACTTCGAACTCTGCCAGGTGGCTATTAGCACCAACAATGGCGCTCAATGGAGCGACCTCGTGGGCTTCGGTTTCGGAGAAGTTTCAGCCGATTGGGAAGCAGTGGACGTCGACATCAGCCGATTCGCTGGGCACGTCGTCCGGATCCGCTTCAACTACCAACTCATGAGTTTTGAAACGACCGACCGTCCGGGCTGGTTTGTGGACGATCTGGAAATTTCCCTAACTCAGAATCAATCGTCGTCGTTCTCCATCACCAACAATTTGGCGCAAGCCACATTCAATATCCGAGGGCCCACCAACTTCACGGCGGTTGTCGGATCCGGCCGCTGGTTCAATGTGCCCAATGCGGTTCCCGGCGAGTACGTAGTCCGATGGTCGCCCGTGGAGCATTACCTCACCCCCCCTGCGGTGACGAACCGTGTGAGCACCAACGCGCTGGTGATTAACGGCCGCTACGAGTTCCCCGATGCCAATAAAAATGGGATCTCCGACCTGTGGGAAAACACCTACTTTGGCCGCATTCTGGGAGACGATGCCACACCCGGAACTGATTCCGATGGCGATGGATTCTCCAATTACTCCGAGTTCCAGGCGGGAACCGATCCCAAAGATCCAGCTTCCAGTCTCCGACTCAACCTCCCCTCCGGAGGAGTGAATGCGCCGATCCGGGTCTCCTGGCCCAGCCAGGCGCGTCGAGAATACTTGCTGGAGATTAGCGATGATTTGCAGCGCTGGACCGTCGCCAGCGACCCACGCATCGGGACGGGCGGCCCACTGACCAACACCATCCCCGCACTGCTGGGACAGGGTCGCTATTACTTCCGGGTGCGCGTCCAGCCTTGAGGGGAACAGAATTCCGTCGCAGCTCTATCGCAAAGGGGGCCGAGCCCCTTCCAGATCACCGGCAGAAATGAAAATGGCCCGATCCCACAGCGCAGGATCGGACCAATCGATAGCTCCAGCGGAGAACGCTCAGTGCTTCTTGGGCTGAGCGGCCTCCCAGGTGGCGTGGTCTACCTTGCGGGCTGCGTGGGTGAAGACGAAGACCCCCTTCTTGTTGCCCACCACGATGTCCGGCAAACCATCACGGTTGTAGTCCACCGCCTTCACCTCGGTGCCCACCCCAGAAGCGTCGTCGATAATGTGGGGCACGAAGTTTACCGACCGGTCGGCCCCTCGTTGCAATTGGAACCAGTAAAGCACCGGCGCGGCGCCGGAGTCGGCATCGCCCGTCGGCCCATGTGCCCAGAAACGCTTGCCGGTCACGATGTCCTTGAGTCCGTCGCCATCGATATCCACCAAATCAATGCCATGGAGTTGGCTGAACTTCACGCCGTAGGCGTTCTCAGAGACCTCCTTGTTCATGATGATGTGCTCCTTGAAGTGAATCTCAGAGCCGACCTTCGACTGCTCATACCAGGCCAATCCATACCCGTGGGCCGCGAGGCTGGTGATCACATCATTCAGCCCATCGCCGTTGACGTCATAGGCATACATTTGCGAGCCGCCCAAGCCGAAGGAAACCGGGTGGTGCTGCCACACCGGGTCACCAGCCAGCGAGGCCGGCTGCTCCCACCAACCGTCCTTTTCGAGCAGGTCCATACGGCCGTCGCCATTGACGTCACCCACACCGAGACCATGGGTGAACCGGTGGTACTTCTTGTCGGGTGACAGCGGATGCCACGTGAACGGGGCTGTGGGGTTCTTAATATTCGGAGAGGCGTACCCGTAGTGCCCCTTGCTGGAGCAGACAATTTCCGGATGACCGTCGCCAGTGATGTCCACCCAGCGGGGGGACTCGTTGTCGGTGACATCCAGCGCGACATGGCGCTTCCAATGGGTGGTGACGCCTTTGCCTGGGTTCTCGAACCACCAGGAATTCTCGCCAGGGAAACCCAAGATCAAAATGTCGGTCCAACCGTCGCCGTTGATGTCCGCGGAATGAGCGAAGAAATTGGCACTGTATTCGTTCTC
>JAPLUH010000146.1 GCA_026397675.1 Verrucomicrobiota bacterium | reverse complement strand
TTCATCGGCCCATTCGGTAGTGGTAATATCCAGCACTCCGGACACAAGCCCGCTCTCCACCAGCGACTCCAGCGTTCGGCCTCCGGTACCGGTGGCTGCAAAGATCATCACCTCATAGCCGGCGGCCTCCAGGATCTCGCGGGCGCGAGTGACACAGGCCGTGGTGTTGCCGAACTGCGAGGCCACGATCACGGGCTTGAGCTCGGCCTCGGGAGGACGCGCCGACACCATGCCACAAATGGCCCCGGCCGCCTGGGCCAAGATCACGCGCGACAACCGGTTGATGCCCGCCACATCCACCACGCTGGGCATCATCACAATATCCTTCACGCCGACATAGGGCGCCGTGTTGCCGCTAGCCAGCGTGGAGACCATGAGCTTGGGAAAACCCACGGGCAGCACGCGCATGGCCGACGTGCAAATGGCTGTACCGCCGCCGCCGCCCAACGAGATCACTCCGTCAATCCGCCCCTCGCGCTGCAACCGCGCCAGAACCAACGGAGCGGCGCGAGTCATCAGGGCCACCGCCTCGCCACGATCCCGGCGAGCGACCACCGCGGCCAGATCGGCGCCGGCCTCGCGGGCCACCTCTTCACAAGAGACGTGGGCCTCCAGCGTCGCCGGCCCCAGCGTGCCCACATCGATGAGCAGCACCGAATGCCCGTGCTCCCGGATGCGATCCGCCACATAGCGATGCTCCTCCCCCTTCGTGTCAAACGTCCCCAAAACAGCGATGGTAGCCATGGATTCCCGAACGCTACCGTCGCCTCCGTTGTAGACCAACCCGAAAGGGGGCCGACCCAAATGGAGTCAATGAGGCGAATGGGGATCCCGCGGTCACTCCCCTGCGCTCACAGTTCCGCAGAGACGCTTCAAAATCACCAATACCTCCACCGCTCAACCTGGACTGCCGCTTCGGTGACCTCGTTGGCGGCCGCCAACCCACGGAGACGAGCTCGCCTGAAAATCCACTCGATCCTGAGCTGAAATTTGGTGCGGACAGGGTGCGTTTACCTGTCAGTCCGTCGAGACAACCGACAGCTCGCCGCAAAGGTCAAACGCCTTCAACGCCTGTGCGGTGGCCATGTAGGTGATGTAGTGGTAGTTGCCGCGGTAGAGCGAATGCATCCACCAGCGGCCGCTTTCGCGCTGCTCACGCCGGAGCCAAGCGAGACTGCGCTGAATGCGGACGTCAGCGACCGGAACCTTGCTCTGCCGCAACAGCACGGTGGCGAACGCCGTCATGTAAGCGTCGCTCTCGGGCTTGGCGGCATCGGGCAGATTTTTGATGAGGTTTAAAACGGCAGGGCTCATCTCGAAGTGCCAGCCATCAACCGGCGAAAAATCACGTGTGGACCAGCCTCCATCGGCATGCTGCAGGGAGGACAGCAAGGTCAGCGCCGCGTCCTGCTCGGGTTGGGAGACCAGTTCAGGCAGATAGTGCGCGAGTTGGAGTTTTAGGACGCGATCGAAGTCGTTTTTCGGGGGCGCAGTGCGCAGCCATCCTTTCAACTTCGCAACACGGGCAAGAAGGGCTTCGTCGTTGAGGCCGGCCAGCCACCCCGGCGCCGCCGTGATCGCGCGGGCTGCTTGGAGCGTGAGTTCGAAGTCTGTGGTGATGTGCGGAATCTCCACCTCCCCATGGCTGACAAAGGATCCGTTGGCGGACTGGTGCTCGAACAGGTCGCGCAAAGAACGGTCGGTGGGTTCGGTGGTCTGGGCGCTGCGGTGCTTGTCCCACTCCGCCAATCCAAGGCTGCGCCACACGCTGTAGAACGTGTCTGAATAGTGCCGGTGACCGCCCCCTTCGGTCTCCTTCAGTTGCACGACTTGCTTCGGGACGGAACCGACAAAGTCTGCGTGAACCTCAGCGCTGGGTTGGCCGAAGTGTTTTGTCCATGCCGAGCGCTCGGCGAGATAAGTGCCCGTAGTGTGACAGTTCACGCAGGACTTCTCGCGCACCCAGCTCACCGCCCCATCCTCCAAATACTTCGCCGCTCGCTTGAGCGACCCGGCTCCGAAGGTTTTCACGCGCGGCTCGTCCGCGGTGGGTATGCTGACCCGAATGTCGCCCGACTCATACTGGTACGTCGGCTTCGCTTTGCCCTGCGCGCGCCCGTCGACGGCCAACACGACGAGGCTCATCACGGCAGCCAAAGCCGTGAAGAATGACCTCAGGCCGGTGGGGCGAGAGTTTAATGCCGCCGAAGCGCTTCGTTTAGGATTCATACATTTGATCGTTGAGCGTGGGAGGCCGAATTGCTTTAGGTTTCCACCCGAACCTAGCGCCGTGTCCTGGAGAGTGCGCCTTCGTAAGAGGCGCCAAACATTGCCAACGGCAGCTTCTCTGGTGCGGGTATGGAGCCATGGAAGAACTGCATCGAATGCCTGTGTTCCTGAGTGCGATCTGCCACAGTGCGATGCTCCTCCCCCTTCGTGTCAAACGTCCCCAAAACAGCGAAGGTAGCCATGGATTGAGAAACGGTATCCCCGCCCACTCCGCAGACCAACCGGAAAGGCAGAGGAGGAGCAGCGCCGAGCGGTGAATGCCCTGGGTCACAGATCTCTGTTGAATTCCTTACATTTAAATCTTACCTGTTTCCACTGCAGGCCACTCTTCCTTCTAAAGGCCAAATCACCATCCCCATCGACATCCGCAACCGTCTTCACCTCAAGCCGGGCGACATTCTAGAATTCGATGAAACCTCTCCATTTTTGAAAGCCACCAAGGCCATTCCGGCCGAAGCCTGGGAGGAATTTG
>JAPLUH010000191.1 GCA_026397675.1 Verrucomicrobiota bacterium | reverse complement strand
CGTCGCCAAGGTGGCCCAAGGCACCGGCCCGGCCCTCAGCACCGCCAACGTCTCCGTTAAGGTGGACGGCGCTGCTGCAACCGCGACCGTGACCACGGTGGATGGTATCGCCACCGTCACTGTCGCCGCTCCGGCCGCTGGCTGGGTGGGTGGTTCGACCCACACGGTCGGCCTCACGATCATCGACCGCACCGTGTCCTGGACTTTCGGTGTGGCCAACATCCGCACCCCGGTCTTCGCGATCGAGGCTGAAGACTTCGACAACAACGGTGTGGCCCCGGCCGCGACCAGCGTGATGCCCTACCGCGGCGGCGCCCTCGCGGGCCAGTCGGCGTCGAACAACAAGGACTACACCCGCGGCAACGAGGGTGCTTCGCCCATCTACCGTATCGGTGAAGATCCTCAGGTTCCGATGGACCGCACCGGCGACCGCGACCGCGGCGTGGGTGAACTCGATGTCAACTTCAAGATGGGTTGGATCGGCGACGGCCAGTGGTACCAGTACACCCGCACCTTCCCGGCGGGCGACTACAACGTCTACGCGGGTCTCTCCCACGGTGACGGTGTCGACAGCGCCACCCGCATGAAGGGTCAGTTCGCCACGGTCGCCAGCGGCAACGCGACGGTCGTCGGCAGCTTCGAGTCGCCCTCCACCGGCGGTTGGGGCAACAACGCCCTCGTGGCCATGCGCAATGCCGACGGTAGCCTAGCCTCGGTCAAGCTCACTGGTCAGCAGACGGTGCGTTACAACTCCTCGAACGGTGACTTCGACTTCTTGCTGTTCACCCCGGCCCTCCCGGGCAACGTGCTCAGCAAGGACGACACCATCGTTCCGAGCTCCAGCAACCACCCGGGCGGCGAGGCTGCTCCGAAGGTCATCGACGGTCTGAGCACCACGAAGTACCTGAACTTCGACAAGGTGAACACTGGCTTCACGTTGACCCCGAAGGCCGGTGCCTCGGTCATCTCAGCGATGACCATCACGACCGCGAACGACGCTCCTGAGCGCGATCCGGCCACTTGGCAGATCCACGGATCCAACAACGGCACCGACTTCGAGGCCATCGCCTCGGGATCGCTCGCTGCCAACCCGACGCGGTTCAACACCACGACGCTGGCGTTCTCCAACACCAAGTCCTACACCAGCTACAAGGTGGTCTTCCCGACCGTCGTGAACGCTGCCAAGGCTAACTCGATGCAGGTCGCCGAAATCGCCCTGTTGGGCACGGCTTCCGGTGGCGGTGATGGTCCTCGCTTCACTGGCATCAAGGCCAATGCTGGCGGTACGGTCACCATCACTTGGACCGGTGCTGGCGTTCTCCAGTCGGCTCCCTCGCTCAGCGGTCCTTGGACCGATGTCGCGGGTGCAGTGAGCCCGCTGACGGTGCCGGCCGATCAGGCCGCCCAGTTCGCGCGCATCCGCAAGTAATCGTACGCGGGTTCAGTCACGGAGGGGTCGAAGTTCGCTTCGGCCCCTCTTTTCGTTAGCGCCAGGGTCCGCGGCGTTCCTCCGCAGAAGAGTCCACACCCATGGACCTCAGGGTTACGGCGCTGCAGAGCCTATTTCTGTGCCGCTTTGGGCGCCTGCTCGAGGCAGCCGACCGGGCCGATCCGTCCAACGCCTACCAGCGCTCACCCAAGAGTCGACTCGGTGTGCGTTTAGCCTGTGTGAGCCCGAACTTCTTGATGGTCTTGCGAAGCAACTCCACGGCTTCATCGATGGAATCGGTCACCAAGAACAATTGGAGGTCGTTTTCTGAGATGGTCTTGAGCTGACGCATTTTCTCGATGTGCGCCATGAGTTCCTGATGAAACTCGCGGCCAAAGATGATGACCGGAAAGTCTTTGATTTTCCCGGTCTGGATGAGAGTCACAGCCTCGAAGAGCTCATCGAGCGTACCGAATCCTCCAGGGACGATAACAAAGGCGTAAGAGTATTTAATGAGCAGCGTCTTCCGGACGAAGAAGTAGCGGATATTGACCCATTTATCCAAGTAGGGGTTGGGCTCTTGCTCCATCGGCAGCACGATATTGCAACCCACCGAGCGACCTCCCACATCGCGAGCCCCTCGATTGGCGGCTTCCATCAGCCCGGGCCCGCCTCCGGTCATGATGGTGAAGCCCAGTTTGGCGATCTCAGCGGACAGTTGTCGCGTCAATCCATAATAGGGGCTGGCCTCGGTGAATCGCGCCGAGCCAAACACGGCGACGCACGACCCTGAGAAGTGCAGCGCCCGGAAACCCCGAATAAATTCCCAGGCGATATCGACGACGAACTTGAAATTGTCCCACCGGGAACGGGGTCCTTCGAGAAATCGGATTTCGGGTTGCGGCATGGTATTTTCAGGTTCATCCACAGTTCGCGGATGACTCAGAGTGGTGAGGTTGGCGGGTCAAAAGATACACCCGATTTCAGGGTCGGAAAGTTCCTCTCCACAATGAGGGGTCAGATCAACAGTCTCTTGCGACCGATGAGTTTTTGCCGACCGTTTCTGGGCGTTTGCCGATCGGCGGTGGCGATTCTGCTAATACTGTTATTTACCGGGGTCTTGGGTTTCGCAGACGCGATTTCTGGCGATGCCGAATTGGGTCTTCGGCCTGACTTCCAGCGTTCCGTTGCGCCCGGGCGATCGATCGTTCCAGTGCTAGATTGTTATGGGATCGAGCGAAGACTGCCGGCGTTCCTTGGAGGTTCTTCATCGCCACTTCTCGCGGCTCTAATTGCCGCTGCGTGATCGAGGCAGGGGCGGCCAAGATGAGCCCTTCGGACGACAAGATTCGGAGTGCCTCGAGCAAGGACCGGCGTAGGCTGACCCAGTGAGCAGCACCCCAACGCCGCCCTACGGCACTCAGCCCATCGCCCATCCTGCCTTGCAGGAATGGGTAACCGCCACAGTGGCTCTCACGCAGCCCGACTCGGTGTTCTGGTGTGACGGGTCTGAGGCTGAAAAGGATTACCTCTATGCCGAGGCGGTGCGCCAGGGAGTGTTGGTTCCCCTCAATCAGGACAAGTTGCCGGGTTGCTACTATCACCGGTCCAACTCCAACGATGTGGCACGGGTGGAGCATTGCACCTTCATTTGCACCGAGTTGGCTGAGGATGCTGGGCCCACCAACAACTGGGCCGAGCCCGCGTCCATGCGTGAGAAGCTCTTGGGATTGGCGCGCGGCGGTATGAAGGGTCGCACGCTCTATGTGGTGCCCTACCTGATGGGTCCGCCAGGATCCCCATTGGCTCAGGTCGGTATCGAGTTGACGGACTCCCTCTATGTGGTGCTCAACATGAGGATCATGACTCGGATGGGGCAGGTCGCCGTCGAGCACTTGGGACAGTCTCAGAATTTCAACCGAGGGCTCCATTGCCTTCTCGACGGCCATCCGGACCGACGCTTCATCTGCCACTTTCCCGAGACCAATGAGATCATCTCGGTGGGCTCGGGCTACGGGGGCAATGTGTTGCTCGGCAAGAAATGCTTAGCCTTGCGCATCGGATCTTACCTGGGGCGGCGGCAGGGGTGGTTGGCGGAGCACATGTTGATCCTGGCAGTGGAGTCTCCCGAGGGTGAACGGCGCTACGTCGCAGCAGCCTTCCCGAGCGCCTGCGGCAAGACGAACTTTGCCATGATGATTCCTCCTGAACGGTTTCAGGGCTGGAAGATAGGGACCGTGGGCGATGATATCGCATGGATGCGGCCGGGTCCGGACGGGCGCCTGTGGGCCATCAATCCTGAGGCGGGTTACTTCGGGGTGGCGCCGGGCACCAATGCCAAGACCAATCCGAATGCGATGGTGACCATTGCACGGGACACGATCTACACCAACGTGGCGCTCAAGCCGGACGGCACGGTGTGGTGGGAAGGGCACGATGACCCGCCTCCGGCCGAGTGTCTGGACTGGAAGGGTCATCTTTGGACACCGGCCTCCAAAGAGAAAGCAGCCCACCCCAATTCACGATTCACTGCGCCGGCCACCAACAACCCGGCCATGGCTCCCGAGGCGCTCGATCCGCAGGGAGTGCCGATTTCCGCCATCATTTTCGGAGGGCGTCGTGCGAACGTCGTGCCTCTGGTTTTCGAGGCGTTCAACTGGAGCCACGGGGTCTTCCTGGGCGCGACGATGGGTAGTGAGATGACCGCGGCGGCGGCCGGCACCGTCGGTCAGGTGCGTCGCGACCCGATGGCCATGCTGCCGTTCTGCGGCTACAACATGGGGCGGTACTTCCGGCATTGGCTAGACATGCGCAAGAAACTGACCGAGCCGCCCCGCATTTTTCACGTGAACTGGTTTCGCAAGGATGAGGCGGGGCAATTCCTTTGGCCCGGATTCGGAGAGAACATGCGCGTTCTGAAGTGGATCTTGGATCGATGCGCCGGCACGACCGGAGCGGCGGAGACCGCGCTGGGATGGGTCCCGCGCTATGAAGATTTTGACACGGAAGGCCTCGAGGGATTCAGCCGGGAGCGATTTGCTCAGTTGCAGCGCATGGACCCTGAGGAATGGCGCCGGGATTTGCTGTCGACGGACGAGTTGTTCATGAAGCTCTACACCCACCTTCCCAAGGAAATGGTCTTTCAGGAGCAATTGTTGGTTGCCCGCCTTTGAGAGTCCTCTGTGGCTGGCGGTGGGCAGCGGGTGCTATTTTAGAGATCTGGGCGCCCACCGATCGTTTGAGGTTATTTTCTCCGGATAGAGCCAGCCTCGGAAAGAGTCTGGTTTGGGGTTTGGGCACCGGGCGCAAAAGCCTGTTGCACCGTAGAGGGGACCCCCGATACTTAGGCACTTGATTCGATGATTGAATGGCATATCCAGTCGCGGGCTCACGCCTGCAGGCTATCCGGGCGGCAGTTCCATGATGGTGAGACCTATCACACCCTGCTTCTTGATACGAAAGCGGGCTTTGAACGGATGGACCTCTGCGTGGATGCCTTCAAGGAGTCTGCTGCGGAACTGCTCGCCAAGGTCAACTTAGTCTCCCATTGGAAGGGTGTGTATGAGGCCCCGCCTCCGGTGCCTCCGGATGCTATCCGCAAGGATGACGCCGAGTCGCTGCTGAGGAAGCTTCTTGAACGGCGCGAGGAGCGGCATTCGGCCGTTGCCTACATCTTGGCGGTGATGCTGGAGCGTAAGCGCATCCTGCGGGTCAAGGGTCAGTCGCGGGACAATGGTCGGCGGATCTTTGTGTATGAACATCCGAAGTCGGGCGATTTGTTCACCATTGTAGACCCCGATCTCCAATTGAACCAATTGGCGGCCGTACAGAGCGATGTGGCCCATCTTTTGGAGCACGGGCTGCCGGACGAAGTTCTGGCTCTAGCATCCTTGCCTGCAGAGCCCACTGAAGAACCCTTCAATGCGCCGAGCGAGATTCCGTCATTGGCTCCGGTCTGATCCTGGCCGCCAGCACCTCAGAGGTTTCGCCTGCAGTCCATCCAACGATTCCCATGTCCGCTCTCGAAAATCTCCAAGTCGCACTGGGGTACCGTTTTCGCGATCCATCACTTTTGTCCCTGGCGTTGACTCATCCGTCCGTGGCGCATGAGGAGGGTGGAGGGCAGAACCACAATCAGCGGTTGGAGTTTTTGGGGGATGCGGTGATCCAGTTGGCGATCACTTCGGAGTTATATCAGCGGTTTCCTGGACTGGGTGAGGGGGCTCTCACGCAGGCGCGGGCGCAGTTGGTCAATCGAACATCGCTGGCCGGGCAGGCTCGGCGTCTCGAGCTAGGAAAGCACGTCATCCTCAGCCGCGGCGAAGATTCCAGCGGTGGGCGATCCCGCAGCTCGACCTTGGCCGATGCCTTCGAGGCGATCATTGGAGCGGTGTATGTGGATGCCGGATTCGAAGCCGCTCGCCAGAGGCTCATGGACCTGATCCGTGCGGGAGGAACCGAGATGGTCGAATTGCCCAACCTCGACAATCCCAAGGGTGACCTTCAGGAGAAATTGCAGGCCAGTTCACCCGAAGCCCCCAGTTACGAATTGCTCGATACCGAGGGGCCCGATCATGATCGGATCTTCCGGTGCGCCGTCTTGCACGGCGGCGTGGAGTTGGCTCGAGGTGTGGGTCGAAGCAAAAAGGCTGCGGAGAGCAACGCGGCTTTCTTAGCCCTCCAGAAACTCAAGGCCTCCCTCGCGACACCTGCCCCTGAGGGCTCTTAAGCCCTCTTTAAACCTTCGAAGGAGTGCAAGCTCAGCAACGTTCCGTAATTCACGGAAAGTTGCCGGTTTGAAACCCGCGGTTTTGCCGGATCCTCGGATCGGTTTTCTTCCGAGGTGAGCGCCCGCGCTTCTTCATTCTTCCAGAGGAGGCCGAATGCGTCCGGGGACCACCAGAGTTAATCAGAATTCGTTTCGAGCAACCGACAAGCTCAGGCCGGATCGATGATCCGTTGAGTTTCTGGGCTCAGGGGTTTTTAAACCGGCAGATTTCATGAGTTTTCACACCGTCACTGACAGTGCAAGCCCGCCCGAAGTATTCGGGCGGGCCTTGGGTCGAACCCAGCGCCTTCAGTGAGCAACCAATGGTCGTCGGGTTGGCGCTGCTGTCAGGCTTTCCGGGTTTTTGGTGAGCTCGGACTCATCGACCTGCAGCGGGGGCCGCAGGACCGTTGGAAGCGGTAGCGGCCGTGAGTTCGGCGAGGCGCTTAGCGAGGGTCGCCTCCTGGATTTTCTTCGCCAATTCGGGCTTCTCAGCCAGCGTCCTGCGGGCGGCATCCTTGCCCTGACCGATGAGTTCACCCTGGAACTGAATCCATGCACCCTTCTTATCCACGGTACCGACGCTGAGAGCCACATCGAGGAGCGAGCCCTCCTTGTCGATGCCGTGATTAAAGAGAATATCGAACTCTGCCTCGGCAAACGGGGGGGCGACCTTGTTCTTCACGATCTTCACCTTCACATGGTTGCCGATCGTTGCGCCTGAGCCGTCTTTGATCGCCTCTTTGCGTCGGATGTCGATGCGGACGCTAGCGTAGAACTTCAGGGCTTTACCGCCTGGAGTGGTCTCGGGACTACCGAACATCACGCCCACCTTCTCGCGCAATTGGTTGGTGAAAAGGCAGGTGGTCTTGGCCTTGCTGAGGATGGCGGTGAGCTTGCGCAACGCCTGGCTCATGAGGCGCGCTTGCATGCCCATGGTGGCCATGCCCATCTCACCTTCGAGTTCGGCCTTGGGCACCAGCGCGGCCACCGAATCGATGACGATGATATCGATGGCTCCAGAACGGGCTAGCGTCTCGCAGATGGTTAGCGCCTCTTCGCCGGAGTCGGGTTGGGAGACCAGAAGTTCATCGACATTCACTCCAAGTTTCTTGGCGTAGGAAGGGTCCAGAGCGTGCTCAGCATCGATGAAAGCAGCGACACCACCGGCCTTCTGGGCGTTGGCGATCAGGTGCAGCATCAGAGTCGTTTTTCCGGAGGATTCTGGACCGTAGATCTCCACCACACGGCCACGGGGCACGCCGCCCACACCCAGCGCAAGATCGATAGCGAGTGCCCCGGTGGGGATGACCTCGATGGGTCGGGAGACCTGAGATCCGAGGCGCATGATCGCCCCCTCGCCGTAAGCCTTGGTGATGGAGGCAATGGCGGAATCGAGTTCCCGCTGTTTGGCTGCGGAGATCTTGGGCACCTCAGCAACGGCGGTGGCTTTGATCTCGGCGGGTTTAGTCTCGGCGAGTTTGGTTTCGGTGGTTGGGGTTTTCTTTTCGGGGAGTTTTTCGGCCATAGGGGAGTCGGTTGGAATGAGGTTAGAGAAATGGTTTAGTTTGAAATTAATGGGAATGGGTCAGAGCGAGGTCGATGTCCGGATCGATCTGCCAGCGCGCGGCCAGGGATTCAAGTTCGCTGTCCAGCTCCCATTGATCGGGCAGTGCTGAGCCCACATGGCGGCGACTGGAACCTTTCAGTGCCATGCAGCCGGTATTGTCGCCGATCTGGGCAATCTCGGACAACTCGTCCGGTGTGAGTCGGATCGCCTTCAAAGCGGCCAGTTCATCGACCTTGGAAGCAATCGGTCGGGCTCCTTCCCCCAGCTCTTGGATGAGGGTCGGAATCACACTCTGCACGGACGGCTGGTGTAGGTTCCAGGTGCAGGCCAACTGCAACGGAGTGATGCCATGGCGTTGAGCGATGGGTCGCAAGGATTCGAGTTTTTCAACGGCGGCCTCGACCCAGCCTGCGGGTCGGAACGATCGGTGGTCGGACGGGCCGAAGCGGTGTCCGGAACGGACGTCGTCATGGAATATACCGCCGTAATCCACCACGCGTGTAATGAGTTGGACCTGATGACGAATGGCTGCAGGGAGGACCAGCTTGCCAGGCCATGGCTCCAGTGGGCCTAGAATGATCATGGCCCAGTCGATGAGGGGGCCGAAGCGTTCGAAACACTGGATTAGGTCCAGCGTGAATCCATTGGCCGGGCCTGGCGCAATTCCGAGGGAACGTGTTAGACCGGCCTCACGCAGGGTCTGCATTCCGTTCCAGACCCGGTCGCTCGTGTAGCTGCTGTGGTCGGGGTTGTGCAGGAGAATCAGGTCGAACTGGTCGGCTTGGCATCGCTCCAGCGATTTCTCGGTGGCCATCCGAAGATAGGAAGCGTAGTCGGCCGGCACCCGCAGCCCGGATTGAGTGAAGCGCGGAAACCCCTTCGCGCCATCGCGCCGAGCCGAGTAAAAATCATGTCCGATGCAACCCACGAGGCAGTAACTCTCGCGCGGCACCCCAGACAACGCCTGTCCTAGGAGGCTGTCTGCTTGGCCCGAACCATACACGTCGGCAGTCAGGAAGGTTCGGATGCCTCGGTCCCAGGCATGGCGCACCAGTGCGATCCATTGGGCATCATCCAGAGGCTGTCCGTAATTCATGAATCGGCCCCCATTCCAGGTGCCGAATGCCGTCGGTGTGACTTCCATTGGTCGGCACTTTCGGGACTTCTGTAGCGGGGGGCCATTGAATTCTCGGTCCAGAGCTCGACGGAGGTTTGTGGTCTGAGTTGTTGGTGGGATCTTTGGAACCGGAGCGACCCCTCGGAAGCCGGATCTTTGACGAAGCGCTTTCATCAAGGGTTCCAAAGGGGTTGATCTGGAGTCGCGAGCGACCCTGCTGGGCCTGGCTGGATTCGGCGAACACCGCCATCGAGGAAAAGGATATTGGCCGCACCCCGATGGAGTGTCCGGTGGAGGTTCCCAGGTCCGGCCACAGCCGCTCGCTGGCCATTGTCGAAGAGCCAGACAGTGCGGGACGGAGTGGGAACGGATTCCAGGCGCATTCTGCGGGATTCCCGTCCGCTGCCGTTGATGAGGCGGTTCAGGGCAAAGTGGAAGAGCAGATGACCGTTGCTACGTCGCGGGTTGGACGGACAAAACCAGAGTCGGTTGCCCAGTGGCGCGAGCGCATTGGTCCGCCAAGGTCCCTCGTCGTGGTACGAGGGGACTCCTATCATCGGAGGCAAGTTGGCGTACCAAGCGTTGTGGGTGGAAATACCGTTGGGCGCTCCATCGGGGGGCAACCAACCGCTAGAATCCATCTCGTACAAATGCGTGGCGATGCCCCACTGCTTGAGGTGGGAGAGGCAGTAACTGGTGCGAGCGGTATCCCGAGTGCGGGCCAAAGCTGGCAGCAACAGCAACGTAAGGATCCCGATCACACTTAGAATGACCAGTAGTTCGAGCAAGGTGAAGGCCCTCAGTGAAGATGGCGTTCTGGGAATTGAGGTGCTCATAGCAGCTATCCAAGGATTCGCGCCATCGACTGAATTCCTTTCATCTTGGAGGAAGAAATAACGCCAATCTTCATCTGACACCCATTTCGCAGTGCCAAATGAGGTTGCTTCGATTTCTCGGACGGAGAGTGCCGAGGGAG
>JAPLUH010000307.1 GCA_026397675.1 Verrucomicrobiota bacterium | reverse complement strand
AGCGAGTCCGAGATTCAGCCGGGCGGTTGGACTCGGTTTCAAGACGTGAGTCCCTCGGGGTCATGCCGGCGGGATTCAGACTCACCCCTCCCCACCCGGTCGGGACGGTCCGGGCGCAGAAAAGGGATTCCTTTTGAGGGGCTGGGCGCAGGGCAGAGATGGACCTGGTTTACCATTCCCTGGGGCACCACAGGCCTGACTCGTTGAGTTACCCTTCGTTGTTGGCGTTTTCAGGTCTGGGCGTCTGAGTCCCTCCTCGGAATGGGTAGAGTTGCCGGCGGATGAAAAGACTCCGAAGGGCCGCGAAGGGCCGCGAAGGGCCGCACGAAACCTATCTCTGGGAGGACAGGATCTTCGGCCCGCCAAACCACTCAAGACGCCTGATTTCAACGGTTTTGTTGTCACTGGGAGGTGTTCGAACGGCAACTCTCGGCAACTCTCGATAAACGCCGATATCCGTCACTCTTGGCCTCCCATTGCGGGAGGCCGGTACATTAAAAAATGGTCGGGGCGGTGAGATTTGAACTCACGACCTTCTGAACCCCATTCAGACGCGCTACCAAGCTACGCTACGCCCCGACCAGGTTGCTCTTGCGAGCGGACGGATCATCCAGAAAGCACCCCTGCGGAGCAATAGATTCTTCCAACGATTCTTCGCTCCGCCCCCAAACGGCAACCCCGAGAACCTCAAGCCGGCTCGGCGATGAGGTCGTAGTCGGTGTGGCCGATGATGCGAACCTTGCAGAACTTCCCGATGGGCACCTTGCCCTGAATATACACGCGGCCATCGATGTCGGGCGCGTCGGCTTCACCGCGGGCGATCGTGTAGTGTCCCTTGAGGGCCATCACTCCCGTATCTTCGCCTCGAATGAGTCCATGCTCCCAAGAGCTGATGTTGGCCTTAGACAGTTCCTTCGCCGACGCCTCGCCTTCGGTGATCACCTTCAGCGTCCGGCCAACAAACCCCTCGGCGACGCCCACGGCGACACGATGCTGTGCGGCCATAGAAAGTTCCCGACGCTTCTGGCGGGTCTTGGGAGTCAGTTGCTTCTCCATCTTGCCGGCCACCGTGCCGTCCTCGCGGGAGTAAGCGAAAATGCCCAGACGCTCAAAGCGGGTCTCTTCGATGAACTCAATCAAGGTCTTGAAATGCGCGGCCGTCTCGCCCGGGAAACCCACGATGAAGGTCGTTCGCAATGTGATGCCAGGGATGCCGGCCCGGATCCGGGCGATGAGGTCGCGAATGTACTGGCCCGAAGTTTCACGGCGCATCCGTGCGAGCATGTCGTCGTGAATATGCTGCAACGGCATGTCCACATACCGGGCCACCTTGGGGCACTCGGCGATGGTTCGGATCAACTCGTCGGTCCAGTGGGCCGGATGGGTGTAGAGCAGTCGGATCCAGAAGTCCCCCTTCAACGCGTTCAATTCACGCAGCAGCGTGCACAGCGTGGTGGCATCGACCGGTAGGGCCTGGGTGGCTGCTTTGAAGCGTTCTGGCGAAGAAATAGCCCGGCTGTGATTGGGGCGGAGATCGAGCCCGTAATAAGTGGAGTCTTGGGAGATGAGGTTCAGCTCGCGCACCCCGTCGGCGATCAACGCCTTGGCCTCGGCCACGATGTCTGCCTGTACCCGGCTGCGGTGGGATCCGCGCATCCGAGGAATGATGCAGAAGCTGCACGGATGGTTGCAGCCTTCAGCGATCTTCACATACGCAAAGTGCTTCGGAGTGAGACGGAAGCGCGGGGTGTCAAAATGCGGGATGTAGCTGGGTCGCACGGTGACATCCACCGAGGGAGCCTCCGGTTGCTGAGCCGCGGTCAGGGCGATGCGACTCTTGCCGAAACGATCGGTGCCACGGAGAGCCGTCTCGTCGGCATGGTCATGGGCCGGGGCTTGTTTTTCCAACTCCTTGAGGCGCCCTTTCACGCGAGCTCCCTGCGGCGCCTGCGGAGTGACTGCCTCGGCACCCACTCGGGAGGCCCGCTTGGCGATGGCCTCATTAACCAGCGCCCCCACCTGCTCCACCTGGTCAATGCCCATGAACACATCCACCTCGGGCATCAACTTGGGCAACTCGTCACGATAACGCTGCGGCATGCACCCGGACACGATGAGAGCCTGACCCCGACGCGAGGCTTCGCGCAGGGCGCTGTACTCCAAAATGGTATCCACCGACTCCTCCTGTGCGGCGTCGATGAAGGAACAGGTGTTGACGATCACCGCGTCGGCTTGGGACGCATCGTTGACGATCTCAATGCCTTCTCTGAGGAGAGACCAGAGCATGATCTCGGCGTCTACCAGGTTTTTGGCGCATCCGAGGGAAATGAGTCCCACGCGGCGGGGACGGGAAATCGGATTTTTCGGCGCAGTCGGCGGCTTGCTCACAGGGCTGGTAGCCTAGCGGTTCGGCTCAAAGACCAGCAATCCCACAGAATTTTCTGTAGATCAATTCCTAGGCCGCATCACTGGCGCTCATACTCCCCCTTGTTGACCCGTTTGAAGACCGAGAACCCCGCTTTCTTGGCATCGGTGGTCGACAGGGGCTTCAGGTGATGGGGCGTGCTGAAACCGGAGATCACCTTGCGGACGGGTTTGCGACAGGCCGGGCAAGCGGTCAGTTCGGGCGCGGTAATGGGTCGCCGGAGGGTAAACTGACCACCGCAGGCGGCGCAGTTGCCGTCACAAAGTTCGTATTCGTACAGGGGCATGACGCTCTCGAAGGGACTTGAGGAGGACCGCTGACAGGGCCAAGGATGAGCAACCCAACGTGCTCTCCAGCGGTCTCGACTGCGCCAACCTGACGGGTTTTCCGGCGAGGGCAATCGTGGAAACGGCATGACATCCCGCCTAGGGAGATCCCAGTCTCCACGCCGCATCATGACCGAGCTTGTCATCCAGTCCACGACGCTGCCCGAGGCTGCCATCACCGCCTTCGGCAACGAGTTAGGCCGCTCGCCCGACGCCACCCGTGGGCATTCAGCCCGCTGGCGGAAGGTTGCGGCCACTCCGGAGCTCAAGGCCTTGGCTGAATCCCACCAGGTGGATATCGCCTTTGTGCCTGAGAACCGACGCCGTGCGGATTTCAGCCTGCTGGTCATGGACATGGACTCAACCCTCATCACCATCGAGTGCATCGACGAAATCGCCGACCGCATTGGTGTAAAACCCCAGGTCTCGGCCATCACCGAAGCGGCCATGCGCGGCGAACTCGACTTTGCCGGTGCCTTGCGAAAGCGGGTGGCCTTGCTCGAAGGCCTAGAGGAATCCGCGCTGGAGGCCGTGTATGAAGAACGGTTGCGACTCTCACCGGGAGCGGAGGAACTCATTCGATTTGCCCAAGAGTCTGGCTGGAAAACCCTGCTCATCTCCGGAGGGTTCACTTACTTCACCCATCGACTTCAGGCGCGCCTCGGGCTCGACCACGCAATGGCCAACACTCTCGAAACCCAGGCGGGACGTCTGACAGGTCGCGTGTTGGGCGACATTGTGGACGCGGACCGCAAAGCCACGGAGCTCCGCGCTTTGGCCGCGCGCCTCGGGGTCGAACCTTCCCGCGCCATCGCCATCGGAGACGGCGCCAACGACCTCAAGATGATGGGTGCCTCGGGCATGGGTATCGCCTACCGAGCCAAACCGGTGGTGCGTCAACAAGCCATGCATGCGCTCAATTTCAGCGGGCTCGACGGAGTCCTGAATCTCTTCACGCAAGACTAATTGGCTCTCGTAGGTGCGGCTCCGAGGCCCGCCAAGATCTCGAACTTAGGGATTCTTCTCTGGG
>JAPLUH010000246.1 GCA_026397675.1 Verrucomicrobiota bacterium | reverse complement strand
TGGGCGGTGGCCAGTTCCTGAATGTTCATCAGGAAGGATCCGTCGCCATCGATGTCGACCACTTGCTTGTCGGGGCGAGCCACCTTGGCGCCCAGGGCCGCCGGGTAACCGTAACCCATGGAACCGAGACCGGCGCTGGTGATGAACTGGCGGGCGAACTTGTACTTGTACCACTGACCCGCCCACATCTGATGCTGGCCGACGCCGGTGGTGATAATCGCTTCACCCTTCGTGAGACGCCACAGTTCCTCGATGACCATCTGGGGCAGGATGAACTCCTCGCCGTCCTTCTCGAACGGCTTGATATGGGCAGAATCGATGATTTGTCCCTCGGTCGTGTAGCGGAACGGAGCCTTGGCCTTCCATTCGGCTACTTGGCTGTGCCAGGCGGGGAAGGTCTTCTGGATGCCCTTGCGTTGGGCGATGAGCGCGTTCATGCGCTGCAAGGCGTCCTTCAGGTCACCATGGATGGCCAGGTTGGCGCGCTTGTTCTTGTGGTGCTCGGAGGGGTCGATGTCCAGGTGGACGATGGTGGCTCCCTTGGCGAATTCGCTGAAGGCCCCCGTCACGCGGTCATCAAAGCGGACGCCGAAGGCCAGTAGCAAATCGCATCCGTCCTTGAGCTTCACCATCGGCTCGGACGGATCTTTGCGATGGGCATACTCTCCATTGACCGCCCAATTGGCGAAGGCGGCTCCGTGCATGCCCAACCAACGCAGGGACAGCGGGTGCTCCTCGGGGAAACCACCGATACCCATCAGCGTGGTCGTCAGCGGGATTTGGGCGGATTCAGCGAATTGCAGCAGCTCGAGCGAGGCTCCGGCGGTGATAATACCACCACCGCTATAAATCACCGGTCGTTCGGACTTCTCGATGAGTCCGATGATTTCATTCAGCGCCAACTCGTCGGCGGCCACCCGGTCGGTGTATCCGCGCAAGCCGGCCTTAACCTCATCCAGAGTAGGCCACACGGGGCGGGCCTTCTGCTGCTGCACATTCTTAGGGAAGTCGAGGACCACGGGTCCGGGGCGGCCGCTCTGAGCAATGTAGAAGGCTTCCTTCACGATCCGCGGGATAGCATTAATATCCGTGATCAAATAGGAGTGCTTCACGATCGGCAGTGTCACGCCGATCATGTCCGTCTCTTGGAAGGCACCGCGCCCGATCATCGACTGGGCCACCTGGCCGGTGATGGCAATGAGGGGGCACGAATCGACATAGGCGTCGGCGATGGCCGTCACTAGGTTAGTCGCACCGGGACCGCTAGTCGCCATGCACACGCCGGCCTTGCCGGTGGCTCGGGCGTAGCCTTCGGCAGCGAAGCTTCCGCCTTGTTCGTGACGGGGCAGAATGGTGCGAATCTTCGACTTCGTGAGCGACTGGTGGATCTCCATGCTCGCGCCGCCGGGGTAGGCGAAAATGACCTCGCAGCCCTCGCGCTCCAGCGCCTCGACAAAGATGTCGCGCCCAAACATTAGGGGGCCGATGTCTTTGCTGCTGTTGGTTTGATTGCTCTGCGTCGGGGTGGCCGTGCTCATATGATAAATTTCCTTATTCTTGGCCGGTAGTCGTGGATTTCCCTATTTGGAACAAAAAACCCACGACCGTCGTTGGCCGTGGGTTCTTGTGAAAGCTGCATCAAGCGTTACGACAAGTCCCATCGGCGGCCGGTTGGCCACCTACTACTACAGGTACTACGGGATGCGTTTCGCTCATGACGATGGAATAAAGTGGCCTGAACAGGGCGGAGTGGTCAAGCCCAAGCCCGGGGTCGTTATCAATCGACGCCTTGCCGCGGGGGATGCACTGCGGTTTAGTTCGCGCCCCATGGAATGCCTCCCCGGTTTCCGCGAATTTTATCCCGAGCCGCTGCCTCTCAAGGACGCCTGGTCCTGCGATGCTCGCAATCACCTCTTCGACGCCTGGCGGCATACCGCCCGCTGCTACGGATTTCGAGAATATGATGGGCCTCCGCTGGAGCCCCTCGAACTCTACACAGCTAAATCCGGGGCTGAGATCGTGGGCCAGTTGTTCAACTTCGTGGACAAGGGTGACCGGGCCGTGTCGATGCGTCCGGAAATGACGCCGACGGTGGCGCGAATGATTGCCGCGGCGGAACGGGCTTACAAAAAACCAATCAAATGGTTCTCGATGCCGCAACTCTTTCGCTACGAGAAGCAGCAGCGCGGCCGTCTTCGGGAACACTTCCAGTTGAACTGCGACATTTTCGGCGAGGCGGATGTCGCCGCGGATGCCGAGATCATCGCCCTGCTCATCGATGTTCTGCGCCGCCTCGGGCTGGACTCCCAAGATGTGGTGGTCCGACTGAGCAGCAGGCAGGCGTGGCAGCGTTTTTATGAATCGCGTCAGGGCGATCCGGCCCGGGCCTACGAGTTTTATCAGGTCATCGACAAGATTGAGCGTGAGAAACCGGACATCACCGCCGAGAAGCTTCGAGCCTTGAGCATCGATGTGGCGGATGTCCGGAGTTTTATTGAGGCCGGCGTACCGACTCCCGAATTGCAGGCGGTGCTCGACAATCTCTCCGCCCGGGGGCTCCGCGATTATGTCGCGGTAGACTATAACGTGATCCGTGGCCTGGCTTATTACACTGGGGTTGTTTTCGAGGCGTTTGATCGGAAGGGCGAATTTCGAGCCATCGCTGGCGGTGGCCGGTACGATCAGTTGGTCAAGCTGCTGAGCCACGGCAAGGTCGACTTGCCCGCGTTGGGTTTCGGTATGGGCGATGTTGTGCTGCTCGAACTGCTCAAGGCCCGAGGTAAGCTGCCCTCCTTCAATACCGGGTTGGATTGCGTCGTGATCGTCGAAGACGAAACCCTCCGTGCCGAGTCGTTGCATCTGGTTCAGCAACTGCGCCAGATCGGACGCTTGGTGGAGTACAGCTTGACTCCGGCCAAGGGCGACAAACAGCTCAAGCGAGGCCTCGAGCTAGGAGCCCGCTACGGCCACTGGGTTCAGCGCGACGCCGGCGGCAAGATCGTCTATCGCACTCGCCACATGGCCAGCCGATGTGAGTTGACCGGCGACCTGCAGTCGGCCCTGACCACGAGTGATCCTCTGAGATAGTTTCGCCTTCGGACTCCACCATGGCGTTCCTGTCGTTCCACGCGATCTCCAAGGCGTATCCAGGGGTTCAAGCTCTGTCGGAGGTGTCGTTTTCCGTGGCCGAGGGCAGCTGTCACGCTCTCATGGGTGAGAATGGTGCGGGCAAGAGCACCTTGGGAAAAATTTTGGCCGGCATCGATGTCGCGGATGGGGGTGAGATTCGCCTGAGGGGCGTTCGCATCTCTCCCCGGAATCCCGGTGAGGCGCGGGCGCTGGGTATCGCCATGGTTCACCAAGAACTGGCATTTTGCCCTGAGCTTTCCATCGCCGAGAACTTGTGTCTGGGGAGTTGGCCGCATCGACGGGGGGTGGTGGATCGGGAGGCCATGCGCGACACCGCCCGTCGTCTGCTTTCGGAAGTGGGCTTCGATGAAGAGGTCGACCGGCTCGTTGGCGAATTGACCACCGGCCAGGAGCAACTCCTCCAAATTGCCGCCGCCGTCGGTACCGGGGCCCGAATTTTGGTTTTTGACGAACCTACCAGTTCGCTCTCGGCGGTGGAGAGCGAGCGACTCTTCGCTCTGCTGGCCGACCTCAAGCGTCGCGGTTTCACCGTGGTTTATGTCTCCCATCGTATGGAGGAGATTTTTCGTCTGAGCGACACGATCACGGTGCTTCGAGATGGTCACCATGTTGCGACCGAGGCTGCGGCTAATTCTGACCAAGATCGCCTGGTCCGGCAGATGGTGGGGCGATCGGTCGACCATCCGGAGCCGGCCCACCTTCGCCACGCGTTGGGGGATCGGGTGCTGGAGGTGGAGCAGATCTCATCGCCCCACCGTTTTCAGGATGTGAGCTTGAGCTTGCGACGTGGAGAGATTCTGGGGCTTGCCGGGTTGGTGGGAGCCGGTCGCAGCGAAGTGGCTCAGGCTATTTTCGGGTTGGATCCGAGGCGAACCGGAACGGTTTCAGTGGATGGACGAGTGATCCCCCGAGGCGACGTGGCCTCGGCCATGGAGGCCGGGGTTGGTCTGCTACCGGAGGATCGCAAGCGACAGGGTTTGGTGCTGGGGCTCAACTGCCGTGAGAACGGGTCGCTGGCAGTCCTCCGACGTTGGTCCCACTGGGGCTGGATGGATCGCCGCCGCGAGCGGGACCAGATCGAGGGGTTGTTCCGCCGGTTGCGGGTTAAAGCCCCTTCCATTGAGGTCCCCATTGCGGGCTTGAGTGGCGGGAATCAACAAAAGATCGCCTTGGCCAAATGGCTGGCCCGCGAGTGTCGGGTGCTGGTGGTCGATGAGCCAACCCGGGGTGTCGATGTTGGGGCCAAGGCCGAGATCCATCGATTGCTCGACCAGTTGGCTTGTGACGGGATGGCTATCTTATTGATTTCCAGCGAACTGCCCGAAGTGATGGGGTTGAGTCGTCGGTTGATGGTGATGAGGGCCGGACGTGTGGCGGGTCACTTCGAACGATCAGCATTTAATCAGACCGACATTTTGCGCTGCATGGTGGGGCCGTGAAGTTGGAGTCACTCGGAGTGTCGGTCCGTCGGGGTCTCCGCTGCGGTGACGGTTCTTGGGGAACAGCCGCGCCTTGGGTTTAATCCACCGGGTGGAATCCGCGCTCGGCGAAGCGGGCAAGGGTCCAAGCGTACTCGTTGACCAATTGGTCCACGACATCGCGCTGCTTCATGGCAGCAGGCATAACCTCCCAAGTGTAGGTCTCCATTTCAAAATGCTGACAGAGCTCGGGCTGTGCCTTGACCGCATCCAAGACTCCAATCAAGTGGTCGGCTGTGGTATCGAATCCCCCTTGGGGCGCCGAGTGCAGCGGGATGTGGAAATGGATCCGCCACTCGGGCAGGGGAATTCCCGGAGCGGGTGCCGGGGTGGCCAGTGCATCGTGGAGATCAGCATGCCGAATGAGGGTGCCGTCGGCCCGTCGTTCGATGACCTGATGGAAATAAATGTCTTCGGCGAAGGCCTGAAGCGATTGTCGGATCTCAGTCGTCGGACGCACGCTCAGGGCATTGCTGAGGTGGATCTTGCTCAACCGGATGCCCGCAGACTGCAACCGTGCTAAGGCCTCGGTCGGCGTTTCGTACTCGATGGCCAAGTGGCAGCAGTCGTAGTTGACGCCCAGATGACGGTCGATGCGTCGGTCTCCGGGGCGTAAGGCGCGCAGTTGGTTGAAATAACTCACGCATTCGCTGGTGGTCTCGAGGGTGCACAGTGGCTCGGGTTCCAGTCCCAGATGCAAGTCGTGGCCGGATTGCCGGGAGAGCTCATCAAGAAAATCCACGCACTCCCAGAGCTGCAGCAGGGCGCGTTGCTCATCATCGGGCGAGCGCCGGAAGGCTTTGTACGATACCGGAACGGTACTGACGCTGCCGGACACTCCCGGAGGTAGCAGGTCGGCGAGGATTCGGAAGAGTCTTCGAGTGTAGTCCAAGCGCTCAGGCTGCGACCAGTCCGGGGCATAGACTTGTTCTTTCACTCGTTGCCCGTGGAACTGGCCATAAGGGAAACCGTTGATAGTGAAGACGTAGGCATTATTGCGTTTAAGCCATTCTTGGAAGGCTCGGAAGGTGCCTGGTTCGATGAGCTCCCGAGAGGCGCGGTCGCTGAGTCGAAGTCCGATGGCGTAGGGTCGGCCCGAGGAGACCCGGGCTTGTACCGCTCGGGTGTGCTGCTCCAGACCTGCGAAGGTTTCCATCCAATTCTCCCCCCGATGGATATTGGTGCAATAGGCCAGGTGCAGTCGGTCTGTCAGTTGCATGTGCGAGAATTGAACCCTGGCAGCCGTCCGAGAAAAAGCCCCGTTTGGGGAAAGCATCTCCAGCAGACTTTCCTGTTTCTGGGTAACCGTTACCGTTGTGACGTGCACAGGAATTGGATGATGGCGATTTTTGCCGCCCTGCTGGGATGGGCTAAGACGCTCTCTGCGCAGTCGGTGGTCATCAGTGAGGTGATGTATGATCCTCCCGGCGGCTCCGCTTATGCCGAGGCGGAATTCCTGGAACTCTTTAACCCGGGATCCCGACCGATCGACCTTTCGGGTGCGAGTTTTTCCGCGGGCATTACCTTTACGTTTCCTAGTTCATTTAGTCTGCAATCCAAGGCTCGGGTCGTGATTTGTCGCAACCCCACCGTATTCGTGGCGCGGTACGGGTCGGTAACTGGATTGGTGGCCGGCTCCTATTCCGGGGCTCTGAATAATGGCGGCGAGACCCTCATTCTGAACAACCCCAGTGGGTCGATCTTGGCTCAACTCAAATACGGGATCGACGGCGACTGGCCCACACGGCCCGCCGGTCAGGGTGGCTCCATTGAATTGGTGGATCCCACGGCAGATCCAGTGCCCGCTGCGAATTGGCGGGCCAGCGCCGAATACTTTGGTTCTCCGGGAACAGCCGGGGCCGGCATCCCCAATCGGGTGGTGATCAATGAATTGCTGGCCCACACCGATCCGCCCCTCGAGGACGCGGTCGAATTATTTAACCGCACAGATCAGCCGATAGATGTCGGAGGGTGGTTTCTTTCCAACGAGCTGACCGACCCATTCCGCTTTCGTATTCCGCCGGGGACTGTGGTTCCGCCCCGGGGCTTCCGGATGATTTACGAATATCAGTTCAATCCGCTCCAACCCGCTGCGGGTCGCACGGCCTTCACTTTTGGTGCCGCGCGGGGTGGCATGGTGATACTTCTGTCGGCCGATGCGGTTGGTGTTCCCCGTCGCTGGGAAGATGTTCAGGAGTTTCCGGCGAGTCCGAATGGTGTGAGCTTTGGAAGGCATCCCGATGGAGAAGGGCCCTTCCGGTTGATGCAGCGCATGACGTTGGGAACCGGGATAGACAACTCCATGGACCCGCTGCTGTTGAATATTTTCCGTCAGGGACTGGGAGGTACTAATTCTCCGCATGCCCTGGGGCCGGTGATTTTTCGCCGACTTCGGTATGCCGCGCCTGCGGGGGAGATTGAGTTCGTAGAGTTGGAGAATGTGTCTGCGGAGACGGTACCCTTGTATGATCCGGCCTATCCCACCAACGGGTGGCGCATCGAGGGCGGTATTAGTTTTGCATTCACCGAACCGCAGGCAATGGCACCGGGCGCAAAATGGATCATCGCCAACACCAACAATGGGGCTGCAGTGCGCAGCCTATTAGGTACCTCCGATGCCCAGGTTGTGTTGGGGCCCTACACCGGTCAATTGGCCTCCGGCGGGGAGCGATTGACTCTAGTTCGGCCTGATAATCCCCAGTTGCCGCCCCGGCCAGACGCTGGATTTGTGCCCTACTTCGTCGTCGAACAATTGGATTATCAGTCAGTGGCACCATGGCCCACCGAAGCAGCCGTGGCGGACCGATGCCTGGCCCGAATTGTTTCCACGGAGCCGGCTTATTTGCCTTCAAATTGGCGCGCTGAATCGTTGAAGACGATCGGTCCGGTAAAACCCACCGTGTTGGTGGAGAGGCTCTCTGGTAACCAAGTTCGTCTTCGAACCCGGGGTCCGCGAGATCGGGGATATGTTTTGGAGCGCGTCACGCTCTCGGGCACCGCCACGGTCACTGTGGTTGCCACCGTGCTGAGCGGAATTTATTCGGTACCCCCGGGGGCCCTTCAAACCGATGGCTCGGTGGAGCGGGTCTTTGAGTTGGCTGCGGGCGAATCCGCCGAGCTGTGGCGGATCCACCTGAATCCGTGACCGGGACTGGGCCCCGATCGGCTGCCGATATTCCAGAGGACGATCCGGGCCGCGCTCCCCTGAATTCTTTGAGGGTTTTGCGCTCCCGGTTCGTTGTTTTGGATAATAATTCAATGGGTCACCGTCGGTGCCCGTGCCCCAAAGCGATTACTTCAGTTCGTGGGATTCGACCTTCATGCCCTTCTTGAAGGTGTTGAAGCCGAACATCGAGGGTTCGAAGACACCCACAGGATTCACATCGGCCTTTTTTGGAACTTCCAGCCCCGTGAGGGAATAGGTCGCATTGACGAAGAGTCGGCGGAGGTCTTCGCTGCGCAGATCGGTGGCGGCTCCGATGGTGGAGCAGAGTACCTGAGAGGTGTGTCCCGAAGTTCCCTTATAGTCGCGCAACCAGATCAACGGCATAGCCGGTTTGCTCAAGTTCGGCGGATCGTTGGGTTGCATGCCGGTGAGAACTTGGCCGTGCATCAAAATAGCGGCGTCCTTGGGAAAGTCAGGGTTGACCCCGTAGACGTCGCTAGGCCCAAACACATCAAAAACCCCGTTCAAGATCGGGTGTTTGGCATAACGACCGTCGATCACACCGCGCGTGGCTTCTTTTCCATGATGTCCATGGTGATAGGTCCACGTCTCGCCCACGGTCTTGCCTCCGAAGCCGCCACCTTTGGCCGTCCATGAATAATTGGCGTAAGGGCTCTGCTTGTTCCGTTCATAATTGAAGGCATGGGTTGCCGTCCGGAGCACCATCATGGGCTTGCCGCTGTCGAGGTACCGGACGAAGTGCTCCATGTCGGCATCGGGCAGTTCGCGGAAGCGGAACTGATTGACCACCAGATCGGCCGAGGCCAGCAGATGCATGCCTGGGATATTGGTCTGGTTGTTGGGATTGATGATCCCGTCAGCGTCCTGGCTGAAAAGCACGGTGCACTTGAAACCATGCTTTTGGCTGAGAATTTTGCCCATTTGCGGCAAACTTTCCTCGGAACGGTATTCTTCATCGCCACTCAGCATGACGATCGTCTTCCCGTTAGCCGTACCGGCTTTGGGTTCATAGGTGACCCACGAACCCGCGAGGATGGGTAGCGTTGAAGCCAGGAGGGAGACCAGCGAACAGGTCAAAACACGAGATGGGGCGTTCTGTTTCATAGGCGTGGCCTCAAGTTCACCATTTCCCAGTGGAGCAAGCCAGACTTTCAGGATTTTCAGAGCCTGTCCCTTATCGAAGCCTGTCCCCTATCGGGCGGAAGTAGAGCCTGTCCCTTGTATTGGAGGCGATTTCGATCCTTGAGCGGAACACGCGTCAAAGGGGCGGAAGCAGAGCCTGTCCCTTGAGTGAGTGGGCCTGTCCCTTGTATTGTGAGCATTGGGGGTCTAAATAAGCGATTGAGGCATCGAAGGGCATGAAGCTGCCAAAATCAGATTGGCCCTGCGAATGCTTAAGACGGTTCAATCGGTCTCTGGAGGCGAGTTTCTCCCGAAACCTCTGCCTCCCGGAATGAGTCCGATGAAACCAGTGAACAAAATCGCCTCGGGCGACTCCAACGCTTCCAGAGAGATGAAAACAATTTTCAAGACCAAGCGGACCGGAACCGATTCCCATTCGAGTTCTGGTAAAGCCAAAGGGCTTCGGGCTCGGACCTCTTCTTCAGCGAAGTTGCGGCCGCGCCGTTCACGTAAGTCGGTCATTTCCAAGCGCTCGCGCCCCATTGCTCTGTCGCCAACTCCCGCCGCCGAGCGGAGTCGGATCAGCGTCCCGCGCGGAACGTTGCCGCTGAACGAGGCACTGATCCCCATCGAAACACTGGCGACCACCCGGGCCATACCCGTCCAAGTCGAATCCGAGTTGCGCGGTGTCGCCACTTTGCGCGAAACACGTCCGCCCAATACCGTCAGCCGTGGAGTCTGGGATGAGCATTCCTCTCTAAGACTTTACCTCCGCGATGCCGTTGAGACCCCGCTGCTCAACGCCAAGGAGGAGGTCGAGTTGGCTCGCCGCATCCAGAAGGGAGACGATGTCGCCCGAGAGCATATGATCCGGGCCAACCTGCGATTGGTAATCAAAATCGCGCGTGAATACGAAGATTACGGCCTACCTCTCTTGGACCTCGTTAACGAGGGTAATATTGGACTGATGCGCGCTGTGGAGCGGTTCGACCCAGACCGCGGAGCCAAGCTCTCGACCTACGCTGCCTGGTGGATCAAGCAGTCCATCAAGCGAGCGCTCTCCAATCAGTCCAAGTCTATTCGGTTGCCCATTCACATCGTCCAAGAACTGGCGCGGATGAAGAAGGCGGAGGTTCGTCTTGAATCCGAGTTCGGTCGTCCTGCAACGGATGTCGAATTGGCTGGGGAGTTGGAATCAGATGTCGATGACATTCGTCGCTGGCGAGAGGCGGCTGCGGTGGGAGCAACCTCGTTGGATGCCCCAATTGGCAATGATCCCGAATCGAACCGCATTGCCGATGTGATTGCTGACGAATCTGCGGTCATGCCTTGGGCCGGTGTGAGCGAATCCAGCAATGCTGAACTCATGCGCGAATTGGTGGGTTCTCTCAATGCGCGAGAGCAGGTCATCCTTAACCAACGGTTTGCGTTGGAAGGTGGAGATCCCCGCACCCTGGAGCAGATCGGGGTCGATTTTGGCCTCACCCGTGAGCGGATCCGTCAGTTGGAGGCTGCCGCCTTGCGTAAGCTCCGCGAACGGTTTCTAGCCCGCGAGGCAATGGCTGAAGCCTAAACGGCGGCCTGAACCGCGGCCGAAAAAGTCGCGGATATTCTGCTTCGAGGAAAGTACAGGGGAGCCCTTGGGACCGACTCAGTGAGTTAGTTCGAAGGAGCTCCCCAATTCTTTGGGCGGGTAACTCGTGCCTGAAGCGTCAATAACGCGGGCAACAGGGTCATTGCCGCGATCATGCACGTCGCTGTTCCCACGGCCATCACCCAGCCCAAACTACGAATACCCCGGTGGTCGGCGATAATCAGGCTGCCGAATCCGGCGATGGTGGTCAGACCTGAGATGAGCACTGCCTTGCCGGTGCTCTTGCCCAGAATGGCGGGGGTCCGCTCTTCGGCGAATCGGTTCAGAATATGGATGCCATTGGTGACGCCAATTCCGATGACCAGCGGGAGGGTCATAATATTGGCGGGATTAAACGGGATTCCCGTCATTCCCATGAAGCCCACCATCCAGAGTGCCCCGATGGCGACCGGTAGCAGCGACAGCACCACCCGAGTGGGCGAACGGAAGTGGATGAAGACCAATAGGACAATGGCACCCAGTGCCCATCCGGCCGCCTCCATGTAGGAAACCTTGAGCAACTCGGTGTAGTAGTAGAGTTGGACGGGGGTTCCCGTGGCCGTCGGAACGACCGCGCTGATTTCCCGGACAAAGGTTTCCTGAGACCGTCGCTCCCAGACATCCTCCTTGGGATAAACTAGGAGTAGTTGTTTGCCAGTGATCCCAATGAATCGGTTGCGAAGAACCAGCGGCAAGTCGGACTCCTTGAGACCACTGGAATCATCTTGCTGCTGCAACGTGTCAAAGGTGTCTCGGATATCCCGGAAGAGCGCGTACTGGAAATGACCCAATTGGCGGGCATTGGCCTCCCGGTCGCCCCGGAACATGGCTGAGCGCAATTCCGAAATGGTCACACGCAGTGACTCGAGATTCTTGAGGAGTTCCTTTTCTTCCGGAGCGGACTTGCGCACCTCATCGGCCGCCAGCGCCAGAAGGCCTTGGAGTCCCCAGAGGCGTTGACTGAAGCTATTGAGGTCCATTGGACCGTCGGCCACTTCGGGGAAGTGGATGGTCCGGGTTTCCGCTCGAATTTCACGAATGAGCTTCAATTGCTCGGTGGCGTCCTGATTCAGGTAATGGCCCATCGAGTCCACCCCGGCGACCGTCGGCAGAGCCTTCAGTTTGGCCTCGATCGCAGGCACCTCGGCCACGGTGGGAACCATCACGACTCCAAACAACACGCCCTGCGCCCGTTCCTCGGAGGCTCCGTTTTTGCGCACCCGGGCCGCTTCCACCAATTTCTTTTCGAAGATCACCGAAGAGAGCCCGTCGCTCTGCATGTTGAGCAAGTTGTAGTCGAAGGACACCCGCAAGGCATACACGGCGCAGATTGCACTAATACCCACTCCGGCACCCAGGACCCACCAGGGGCGTTCGAGCCAGAAGCGTTCGGTCCTCTCCCGCCAATCGGGTGCCGTTGATAGGTTAGAATTCAGCGCGGCGGGCCTAGGATCGGAGTCATCGTGCCTCAGGCCTTTTTCCCGCAGCAACAGCGCCGGCAACAAAGTCATCATCGGGACCAGACAAATCAGCATGCCACCGCCGGTGATGATGCCCATCTCTTGGATGCCACGGAAATCCGTCAGGCACATGGCAAAGAAGGCTCCTGCGGTGGTGAAGCAGCCAGTGAAGATACCCTGTCCGGTGTTGACCACCGCTCGGCTGATGGCGGTGAACGCAGTTTCGCCTTGCTTGAGTTCTTCCTCAAAGCGGCTGATGAGATGGACACCAAAGTCGATGGCCAAGCCGATGAGCATGGGCGCAAAGGTGATGGTCAGGATGTTGAGATGGCCCACCGCCAAGGTGGTGTACCCCATCGTGTAGCACAGCCCAACGAGCAACGAAACGACGGTCTTTTGAGGGCGTCCCCGATGATTGTAGCCGATTAAGAATAACAGGCCGCACAGGATCAGTGAGAGGAGAGTGGCCCAGGTAGAATCCTTGGTGGATTGCTGCATTTCATCGACCTCGAGCACGGGTTCTCCAGTCAGCCCCACATTGACTCCGGACACTTCCTGGGACGTCTCAGCGATCAATGTTCGGAAGCGGTGGACAGCCTCCTCGTTCAACTCTCCCTGCCGCCACTTAAGATCGGCCTCCAGTTCCTGAGGTGTCTTGGTATGGGTCCGTCCCAGCCATCGTTCCCCGAAGTTTTGGGAGGTCGTGGGGATTTCCTCGAGCGTGGCTAGGCGCGCCTTGGCATTGACCAGATATAAACGCCCCCGGTCGAAGGTGACGTACTTGGCTCGTTCTGCCTCAGGCCCGGCCCCAAAGAGGGCGTCTACTCCGGGCGAGGGCGGGACTCCCGGTCGCCCCATGCTTTCACGGCACCGTTGTACGATGCGTTCTAGGGCCGGAAGCGCTCCGATTAGGGATTCATTGGACGCATTGGTGGATCGGTCAGCCGAGCGGATTTGCACGCTGACCTGATGGAAGACCTCCGTCAGGTTGGTGGCCCTCGAGAATTGTTCGATGAAGGGTCTGAAGCTGCGGAGGGCCTTCAGCATCTCCTTCAATTCGCCCTCCGGCACAAAGAGCAATGCCTTGCGCCCCATTAAGGGTAGGTCGCCCTTGTAGAACACATCGGTGAACAGGTTGGTGGGCGAAGCTTGGGTGGATTCCCGATCGAGGCGCGCTCCCAGTCGTTCCACAAACTGACGGTTCTTCTCCGGGTGATCGCTTTCTACGATGGCGACCAGATCGTCCTGACTCGGAAACTCGCGTTTCATTTCCAGGAAGTTCCGATGATATCCCTGGTCGGATCCGACGAGGTCGTTCCGGTCCACGCTGAATTCCAGTCGAGCGACGGTGTACCAGACGCAAATGGCTGCGAGGAGGAGTTGCGGTGCGACGAACCAGTTATGGCGCCGGTAAATCACCTGCGCTAGACGGGTCAGCACTCGGACAGAGATGGAAGCGGGGGAATCCGACATGGATCGGGCGCGGAAGGTACGGCAGAGCCCACAAGTTGTCGCCTGCGCTTTATTCGCATCCCCGAGATGCTGAGAGAGGGAGGATTACTTGGGTGTTTTCGCTCCAGTCCGTCACCGTTTCCGAAGGACAGTCTGCTGCAGCCACTCGGCAGCCGAGTCGGTCCAACGGGTCACGGGGACCTCGGTCCTGCGTAGACCGTAGCCGTGGCCGCCCTTGGGAAAGAGGTGGAATTCGACCGGCACCTTGTTGCGTTGGAGGGCCGAAAGGTAGCCGAGGGCGTTTTCCACCCGCACGGGGTCGTCTTGGGTGATCACGGTCCAGGTTGGCGGTGTGTTGGTGGAAATCGGCAATTCTGGAGCCACGGCGTCGGCCTTGTCGGGTTGGGTCAGGTACGCGGGGTAAACCAGGATCGTAAAGTCTGGACGACAGGATTTCTGGTCGGCCGTATCCACTGGGGGATAGCTGCGAGTGTCATAGTTGTTACTCAAGGCGGCCGCGAGGTGTCCTCCGGCTGAGAATCCCAGAACCCCCATTCGCCGGGGATCCAAGCCCCAACTGTCGGCGTTTTGCCGCATCAAACCCAAGGCGCGCTGCGCATCCTGAAGGGCTGCTGCGTGCTTTTCACGCCCTTCCCGGCTCGGTACTCGGTATTTGAGCAGGACTCCAGTCACGCCAATCGAATTAAGCCACTGACACACTTCAGTGCCTTCCAGGTCCAGCGCGAGGATGTGGTAGCCACCTCCCGGACAAACCAGCACCGAGGCTCCGGTATCCTGTTTGGGGGAAGGCTTGTAGACGGTCAGGGTCGGGCTCCAGACGTTTCCTAGGCGGATGACTCCGCGTCCTGCCACCAGACCTTCGCCCGGCTTGGTGAGGTCGCGCTCTGTTTCTTTCGGGGCGCCGTCGCCAGGTGCTGATCCGGGCCATAACGTGACGGGTTGGGTGGGGGCCGCGGCCCAGAGTTGAGCGCCTGCAACGGTGATACCCCATAGCAAGCCATAGAAAAAATGGGTGAAACGCATGCGCCGATGTAGGTGCAGAGTCCGCTGAAGGCAATGGGTAACCCGGTGGATCTGAAAACATCGGCATCACTGAATGTAAATAATCCTCGCGCTGGGACGTCGGAACCCCACGCTCTGCGCACCCAATGTCCGTTGTCGAACGTGTCATCTCGGTTAATTACCGGCATCAGCTCCATTTCACCGACCGCGTTTTTGCACGGGACAATCCCGTGCTAGCGTCGGTGCTGGTGGGTGGTTCCTCACAGTCTAGCGCTGCCCGAGTGAAGGTGTTGCTGGTGCTGGAAGAAGCTCTGGCGGCGGCCCGTCCCGAATTGGCCCCGGAGATGGAGGCCTATTTCGGAGCCCATTCGCAGAGTCTTCAACTCGTTTGCCCCCCAGTTCGGGTCACCGGTGGGGAAGTCGTGAAGAACGACTGGTCCCGTGTGGTGGAAATTCTTGAACTCATTCACCGACACCACATCGACCGGCACAATTACGTCGTGGTGATGGGCGGCGGGGCCTTGTTGGATATGGTGGGTCTGGCGGCGGCGACGGCCCACCGGGGGGTTCGTCTCATTCGCATCCCGACAACGACGCTGGCTCAGGATGATTCCGGCGTGGGGGTCAAGAACGGTGTTAATGCCTTCGGAAAGAAGAACTTCATCGGAACGTTTGCGCCACCGTTCGCGGTCATCAACGACTTTGATTTATTGGCCAGCCTCTCCGATCGCGACAAGCGCGCCGGCTACATCGAAGCGGTCAAGGTGGCCTGCATTCGGGATTCTGAGTTCTTTGACCGGCTCGAGCAAGATGCCGCAGCCTTGGCTGCCTTCGAGCCGGAGCCGATGAAGCACCTCATTCGACGCAGCGCGGAATTGCACCTCAACCACATTGCCAATGGCGGTGACCCCTTCGAGATGGGCAGTGCACGGCCTCTTGATTTCGGACATTGGGCTGCTCACAAACTCGAGCAGATGAGCGGTTACCGGCTCAGGCATGGTGAAGCGGTGGCCATTGGTATTGCCTTAGATGTGCTGTATTCGGTCCAACAAGGCCTACTCGCCGGTCCGGCCGCTGAACGCATCTTAAGCCTCTTGGAACGGTTGGGGTTCACTTTGTTTGATATCGAACTCGAGTCCGTTTCCGCTTCGGGCGAGTTGGGGGTGTTGGAGGGACTTGAGGAATTCCGCGAACATTTGGGCGGAGAACTCACCATTACCCTGTTGAGCGACATTGGGCGCGGCCTGGAGGTTCACTCAATGGACATCGATCACGTTCGGCAAGCGCTGCAAGATCTTGAGGTTCGGCACCGAGACCGCGCCTAATTCCTGCAGTTCCCATTTTTAACCTTCCTCCTTAAGATTTTAAAACATGAAGCAATTGGCAGTGGTCACGGGCGGCGGCTCCGGCGTGGGGCAGGCGACCGTCCTCGCATTGGTGAACGCTGGATGGTCGGTCGTTGCTCTTGGGCGGCGGCGTTCGGCTCTGGAAGAAACCCGTTCACTGGCGGGCTCGTTGGCCGATTGCGTCACGGCGATGGAATGCGACATCGGACAGCAGGAGTCCGTACGCGAGGTAGGGCGCCGCATCGAGGCGGGATTAGGATCCGTCGAAGTGCTGGTCAACGCCGCAGGCACCAATGCTCCTCAACGAGCCCTGGAAGTGCTTTCTGATACCGATTATCGGGCCATGATGGATACCAACCTCAACGGTGCGTACTACTGCGTGCAGGCATTCCTGCCCGGAATGCGCAACCGGGGTTCGGGGACCATCGTTAATATTATCTCCGACGCCGGTAAACAGGCATCCCCTAAGGCGGGGCCTGCTTATGTGATGTCCAAGTTCGGCTTAGCCGGTCTGACCCAAGCCATCAATGCCGAGGAGCGCACCCGCGGTGTTCGCGCCATTGGTATTTTTCCTGGCGACATCAATACCCCACTCTTGAATCGCCGCCCGGTGGTTCCCGATGAGGCTGCCCGCGCCCGAATGATGCAGCCCGAAGACATCGCCGCCTGTGTTCTCTTGGCTGTCCAATTACCATCCCGCGCGGTCATCGAAGAGTTGATCATTCGCCCGCGCTGAGATCGGCTATTGGTTGAACTTACCAACGATCATCGTCATCGATTTTTTCTGAGCCACCGCTGGGCTGCTGCCCTCAAAGACAATAATCAGCCGAAGGACTTGCGGGTTGAAACCTCCTGAGATTCCAGGACGGGACCAAGGCAATTCAGGGTTGAAACGGTGGGCGCGCGGCAAGCTTAGCCGGTGGACTTTACAATAATTGCAGTCGAAGTGTTGGCATGCCCAAGATGCGGAAGAAAGCCGACCTGCCCTCCAAGCCATGTGTCGTTTGCGGTCGCCCCTTTGTGTGGCGCAAGAAGTGGGAAAAGGTCTGGAGTGAAGTCAAATTTTGCTCGGATGCCTGCCGGATGCTAAAAAACGACTCCACCCGTCAACGACAGCAAATCCCCCCTGAGTAACCATGGTAGCCCATGCCTTCCCCTAATAGGGACAGGCTCTCTAAAGAGTAATAGAATAGAGAGTAATAGAGGGACAGGCTCCGAGAATAGAGGGACAGGCTCCGGGATCTGCGGTGGGCTTTTGAAAGGGACAGGCTTTTAAGGATTGAAAGAGGGACAGGCTCTCCGGGTGCTTTTGCTTGTTGTAGCTCGAAGGTGACTGATCCGAAGGCAGACCTCGTAAATGGGGTGAGGTACTTCGACCGAATGAACCCTTAAGGCTTTGTGGTCCAGCACCCTACCGATTAGAAAACGGTCTTTTTTCGAAATTGTGGCCTACCTTTGGAGGCCCCTTGTCCACCAATCCAGGTAAAGGTGTACGATGGACGATCAAATCTAGTAACTTCGCACGCTAACCCCTGGCGGCCATGCCCCGCAAGGGGCGGAGACTGAAGATTAAAGACTTTTCCAAGTCGGACACTGGATGAGGGGAGGGTTGGCGTTTTCGTTGGAGCCAATTCTGGTAATGGAGAGCGATGGATTCGACGAAGCTACGGGAGCCGATGACGGCGCCGTCGGTGAAATATCTAATCCGATGGAGCAATGGGTCGATCAGCCCAGGATCTTTGTGTGGTTTCTGCGGACCGCGAGCCGAAGCTGAGGGTTTGGCCGTGGTGTTGTTGCGGGCGTGTGCCGATGAGAAGACGCCCCGT
>JAPLUH010000407.1 GCA_026397675.1 Verrucomicrobiota bacterium | reverse complement strand
CGCTCATAGCGCACCGAGCGGTCGGCCTGCAGGTAGAGCTTGCGCGGTCCCTTCGGTGCGGCAGCCCGTGCAGCCAATCGGGTTTTGAGAACGGCCAAGTCGGGGACGATTTGGTTCTCGAAGTAGCACTGTTCCCCGGCGTCGACGGCCACTACGAGGAAGGCGTCGCCGGTCCAGGTTCCGCTTCGAGAACCGCCCGGGGGCAGCTCCAAGCGTGTGCCGACCGGCAGGACTAGGTATCCCCCGAACAACATGAAAAACAGCAGCACGAAGACCACACACAAGTACGGTGCCAATTCGAACTGTCCCTTCAGCGGTTTGAGTGTCCGCGTGAACTTCATGGGGTTCCCGAGGTTTTGTTGCCGGAGGTCTCCGCAGTTTGGGTCACCATTTTGACGGCCTCGGCGGAGGCGCGTTCCATGTCGAGCACCACGGCATTGACCCGCGCCACCAGGTAGTTGTAGGCGGCATAGCACACCGCAGCGATGGCGATACCCAGACCAGCGGTGTACAACGCCTGCCATACTCCGGCAAACAGTTCGGCCGGCGCAGCAAACCCAGGACCCGTCTGGAGCTTGCGAAACGTGCCTCCGATACCCACGAGCGTTCCCAAGAGACCTACCAGTGGCGCGATTTGCGCGAAGGTGGCCAGCAGCGACAAGTTGGCCTCGAGGCGCGGCACCTCCACCCAACCCACCTCTTCAATGGTTTCCAGAACGCGCTCGCGGCCCGCGTCGCGGCTCAGGATCGCGGCTTTCACCAAGCGGGAGACGGGTCCTGGGGTGGCATCGCAAATGGAGATGGCCTCGATGACATTGTCGCGCTTGAGCACATTGCGAACGCCGGCCAAAAACTGCGCCGAATCAATTTGCACCCGGTGGTAGTAGAGAAGTCGCTCAATGATGACGCTCAGCGCCACGCCGGCCAAGAGGGTTAGGAGCCAGAAGAGGATCCCAAAACCACCAGCGGCGGTATCGGCCGAAATCGCGCTCGGCAGGACTGTGCCGTTGGTGGGCACCACGGCCGCCAGCAGGACGGAAAACGTCATGGCCTTCAGCGTGAAGCTTCGCTCCGGTGCGGGCAATCACCGATCCCTGCCCGATGATGGGACGAATCATCGCGGTGTTTGATTCCGAAGGGATGGGGTTCGCCGGCTCAGATCGGGCCGGAGATTTCGCCTATTTCCCAGCGGCTACCGGGCGTTGTTGGTAAAGATCCGGGCTTCCTTCTCGGTGATCGTGCCATCTTGGTTGGTATCGGCTCGGCGGACCGACTCGTTGAAGACCTGATGAGGCCCGTTCACGGTGGTGATCTTGTGGGAGAAAATCACCGGGATATGGAACTCGGTTTTGCTCTCCGTCGGGGTCGACGACTCACGGATCTTCTCCACGGCCTCATAGAAAGTCCGGGCCGCGGTATCGGTTTCGAAGGAGATGAGCAGGCGCTGCTCGTCCCGATGGACCGTTTCTTGATGCGAGATGCAGCCCAATCCCACAGCAGCCAAGAGCACTCCAGCTGCGACGGGGAGAAAAGTTCGGATAGTCATCACAGCCCCTAGAGACTCCGGGACTCCGCACCCGTTCAATTCAATTCTTGAATGCTCGGCTTGAAGATCCCGCCCACTGCCTGAGTCTTGCACCACGCATGACGCTTCCCTCCTTCGACAGCACTCTCCGGACCCGCGTGGTGTTCGGGGCCGGTAGCCTGGATCGTCTCGGCGAACTCGCCGCGGGCTTGGGCGGGCACCGGGTCTTGTTGGTCACCGATGCGGGCATCGTTCGGGCCGGGCATGCGGCACGTGCTGAGGCGTTGTTGAGGGCGGCCGGCCTCGAAGTGAGCGTCTTCGATGCGGTCCGCGAAAATCCCACCACCCTCGATGTCGCGCGCGGCCTCGAAGTGGCCCGCGCTGCTTCGGTGGATTTCTTCGTGGGCCTAGGCGGGGGTAGTTCTATCGATACGGCCAAGGGTGTGAATTTCTTGCTCACCCAAGGCGGTGAAATGCGCGACTACCAAGGAATCGGCAAGGCCACCCGGCCTATGTTGCCGCTCATTGCCATCCCCACCACGGCGGGTACGGGCAGCGAATGCCAGAGTGCCGCGCTCATCGCCGATGAGGCCACTCATCACAAGATGGC
The DNA here is from genome assembly GCA_026397675.1 of Verrucomicrobiota bacterium. Taxonomy (GTDB): domain Bacteria; phylum Verrucomicrobiota; class Verrucomicrobiia; order Limisphaerales; family UBA9464; genus SXXZ01. Next base: position 8,222 of record JAPLUH010000407.1, on the reverse strand, counting down.
TTGTCTGGACCCGAAGGCCGCCGCGCGCATTGCGCTGCTGGATCCTGAATTAACGGTGTCGCAGCCGCGCCGCGTCACGGCCCTCACCGGCCTCGATGCCTTGGTCCATGCGGTGGAGTCGGCCGTCACCACGCGCCGCACGGTGTGGTCGGCGATGTTCTCGCGGGAGGCGTTCCGACTGTGCGCCGGGGCCTTAGAAACCGTGCTGCGTTTGCCCGACGACCTTGAGGCCCGCGGCCGCATGCTGCTGGGGGCGGCCCTGGCGGGCACGGCCATCGAAAATTCCATGCTGGGAGCGGCCCACTCGGCGGCCAACCCCTTGACGGCGCATTTCGGAGTCGTCCACGGGGCGGCCGTCGGGCTGATGATCCCGCGCGTGATCCGCTTTAATGCAGCCGATCCCGAAGTCCAGGCCATTTACGCCGACCTAGCCGCCACCGCCGGCTGGACTAGCCCCGACGTTTCGCCCGAGGCGGCGGCCTCGGTGCTGGCCGACCGGTTCCAAGCCTGGCTGCGCCTGGCCGAGATCCCCGAGACGCTCACGGCCGCCGGCGTGGATGCGGCCAAAATCCCGCTCCTGGCCGAAGAAGCCTCGCGCCAGTGGACCGCCACCTTCAACCCCCGCCCCATCACCGCCCCCGACTTCGAACGCCTCTACCGCGAAGCGCTGTAGAACCATCCGCACCGAGTCGGTGACGCGCGGTCGATCGGGGTGAATGACTGGGTGCTGCAGGCTTCGTGCCCCGGGCCCGGTGGCCCGGGGTTGAATCCGGCAGGCGGCGGTGACCGAACGCAGCCTCAGGTGCCATTTGCCATCCAACTTCATTCGGATGGGGGGCCGACCATGGGAGCACCCGTTTAAAGCCTGCCCAAAGTCTCCGTCCCCGGAGTTTTCAGGCACGCTCGCTTCTCCTCCGGTGGACGGAGGCTCTTTGCCGTTTCAAAGCCTCGTCAGCCGAATCGCCTGTTTTCGCCCGTCTGGGCCTCAATCCGGCCTGCGCTTCGGGATTCCCTCCGTGACTTTCGCTCATTACTGCGGTTTTAAAGGGGTTACCCGGGGAGGGGTAGGTAATCAGAGAGCTTTGGAATGCAAAAAATAATCAAAAATGGGTTGATTTAAAAATAATTATATTGATAATCAACACAAGTCCCCGATGAAAACTAAAATCAAGATTCACTTTCTGGTGGCAGTCATTTTGGTGACCACGATCTTCAAGACGTGGGCCCAAGACGGCGGTTATTTGCCGGATCTCCCCGGGTTCCCGTCCGGAACCTATGCCCAAGTGGCCGCCGTGGGGGTCAAGATCCATGGCTACCTCAGCGCAACGGAGATGCATCCGGAGACCGGAGACCGCAAGCGGTTCATTCGGATGACCTACTACGGACCGACTGACACGTACGCCAGGATGGGTATCTGTTCCTTATACACCGACCCCGCGACTGTGGCCCGTTACGCCAATCCGTCGAAGGAGGACGGTCGTGATGTCTTGGTGGAGCGTCGATCGATAAAGTACTACCGCCGCGATGGCAGCGGAGGAGGGTACAGCCTGTGGTACTATAAGGCCGGTGCCGTCGATAAGTTGTTCGAGTACGAGTTCAAATCGGAGGATATCGGTATGCCTTCACCGGGCGCGGTGGGACGGCCCTTTGAGAACCTGTCAGCCACTGATTCCCTTGAAATCAAGTTTGTTCCCAAGGCGACGATCTTCACGCTGAAGAACGAAGAATCTAGAAGGCCCGACGACGTGATGGGTGCCATGCTGCTTCGCTTAGAAGGAGCCGCAGGGGCCGCCTCCGAGGAGGTGCAAGGGATTATCGAGTTGGGCAGCATGGTCTTCGATCCGATGAAGGCCGCGGGTTTGGCCCAAAACATGGGCCAAGCCATCGTGCACTGGGATCAGACCATGGCGGCCATCCAGCGCCAGGTGGACGACACGGCCAATACTTACTGGGAGAGCCGTGTCGGCCTGATCAACCCCGAAGACGCCTATCGAAAAGAAGGTGCCTTTCTTTACCATTTGGCTTCTAATGTGACCGGCGGATGGGCGGTCAAGGGTGCAGGAAAGGCCAAGCTGGCAGGGAAGGTAGATGATGTTGCAGGATTGGCTGCAAAGAAAATAAGCACTGGGCGGACAGTCCCCAACAGTCTCAAGGAAAAGTTGGCTATGGAACAGGTAATGGCTAATCCGATGGGAATAACACCTCCGCGAATGCCGCCGATGTCTGACACGAAAAACAATCTGTTAGCTGCGGACGGCTGGGTGAAACGCGCTCAAATCGTCAACGACGTTGAAATTCATTACGTCGAAAATATCTCGACTAAGCAGATGGTCGACTTCAAATTTGTGAAACCATGACTTTTAACGATCAGCTTTTGCATGCGATTGGCGAATGGAGCAAGGATCCGATTGAAGATGAATTGGTCTTTGTGAAGTTTCGGGAACAGATTGTAAATCGCATGTCTACTGTGGATGCTTTTGAAGCGATTGGAGAAACGGTTGATGTATTGTTGTGTCAAACTGATGAATCTAACGCCATAGAGGTGGTCCAGACTCTTATAACGTTGGCAAGGCAAAGCGATACAACCGAGATTCCGTCCAAACTCCTTTCCCAAAAGATAGTTATCGAAAGTCAGTTTTCAAAATTTGGCGGTTATGCAAAAAACAAAATTCAGGAGCTGTTTCATTATTACCGGTTATAACAATTAATACTAATTAATCATTTAATTTATTATTTGGCCGCTGACGCTGTTTTTTCGCTGGTGGGACCGGCAATTGAAGAATATGGAGATTTTAGGCAGTCCTCCAATGCCGCAAAGACTACAGGCAAAGCCAATGGCACTGCGAAACAGATCGATGATTTTGTCAAATCGGGAATACAAGTGAATATCAATAATGCGGGGGTTAAAATATCCCTAATGGGGATAAAATAATTCGCGGTGGAGCAAAATGGGTTGACCTACACTACTGACAAAACCGGCACCCACCGTCCTCCGTGGCGACTCAGCGAATTCGATGAAGTATCATCCACTATCAGCTCACCGTTGGACTCCATATTTAATAGCCTAAAATGAAACCCTCCCTAATACGTCCCATACTGATCGCTCTGGCCGCGCTGTTGGTGGGGGCTGTCTTGGGTATGTGGCTGAACCGGTCGGTGTCGCGCTCGGATGGGGCGGGATCTCCGGCGGCGGGCCTTCGACAATTGGACGGCCGGATTAACGCGTTTCGGTCGCGGTCGGGAGCCTCGGCACCTTCTACCGCTCCTGCCTCCATCCGCTGGGCCTCGCTCAGCGATGACGACTACCTCAAATACCTCACCGAACTGAAGCGTATCGGCTGCCCGGTGCGGACCCTCAAGGACATCATCGAGGGCGACGTTGAGGACCTCTACCGACCCCAACTCGCTGCGGCCAGCGGGCCCTATTGGTCCCACTCGGTGCGGGCCCGACGGGACGTGGTGCTCAAGAAGGTCGAGCTCATCGCCTTCCTCTTCGCCCATGTCGAGGGCCGGGATCTCGCGCGATTCCAACCGGCCGACAGCGTCGAGGCCATCTTGGAGACTCACGCCATCCTCGCCCGTCATCTTGTGCGGGATAGCCGCCATGGGTCCCAGGCCCGGGATCTGACCGAGGACCTGGAAAAGGAAACCCTGGAGGCCCTCTCGAAGCACCTCGATGCCGAGGGAATTTTGGAACACCGCCTGAAGCATTCGACCATCGCGCGGCAACTCCGGGAGCAATTGCGCCGATTTACCCCCACGGATACTGAGTTTCGGTCGATCTTCGCCGCGGTGGATCAACCGAAATCCGCAGGCCTCGTTCCTCTTGTGCCGGGTCCTGATTCCCGACCGATTCCGCTGTCGGAGGCCTTGGGGCCCGTCCGTTATGAGGAATACCGCCTGACCCGGGAAACCGGTTATTCGGGCATCGTGTCGTTGGTCGAGGAGTTCTCGCTGCCCCCGGAATCCATTGCCGCCTACTTCAAGCTGCAACGCGAGGTGTCGCGGGATCCCGCGCGCGTCTACTCGATGTCGGGCGGCTACGACACCATTTATATCGCCGATATCAAGGCCCGGCTGAAGACCATCCTCGGGCCGAGCTACCCGGCCTACGTGGAGCGGTACAGTTGGCTGATGCCCAGCGGTGTGTTGGGCAGACGCTGAAAGGCCACCCCCCCAGACCTCCCCCAGAGAACCTTCTGAACCGTGAGAACTTCCTCCATTCCTTTTTCGACCGGCGGGGTCGTGTTGGCCCTGGTCTTCATCCTGATCGGCTTTCGCCTCGGCCCGCTGACCCGACAGGCCCTCGAGAGGTCCCGCCCGCTGACGGGGGTCGATCAACTGGTGGCCACCCGGCTCGCCTTTCCCCACGAGTCGGCTGCGTCGCCGCAAGGACCGGCTGCTGTGGCCTTGGACTGGGCCCGCATCCACTCCACGAACTACCCGACCTATCTCCGGAACCTCCGCGAGGTCGGGTGCCCGCCGCGCACGCTCCGTAACATTCTCTTGGCCGACATCAATGCCAGCTTCGACGCCCGCAAGGCGCTCCGGCCGTCGGACCCGGGATATCTGGCGCCCGAGGCGCTGGAACGCGAGCGCCAGCACATCACCACCACCTTGCTGGCGGAGATCGGTTGGAAAGAGGAATCGGTGTCCGCAGGCGGGCTGCTTTCGGCCTTGGATGAGCGATTGGAGTTGTTGCACCAGTCGATCCCGTTCGATTCGGCCCGGCCGCGGGAATGGGTGTTGGCGATTGAAGCCGCCGAGCGCGGGTTCCTCGAGGCCGCAGCCCAAGAGGTTTCGAAAGAAGACTTGGCGGAATTCGAGCTGCGCCATTCGATCCGCTCCCGGTCGTTGGCTCACGAGATGCGCTATTTTCAGCCGAACGAGAAGGAGTTCCGCGCGATCTTCACCGCCAAGGGCTCCGGCGGACCGGTGGCTCTACCGACCCTCACCGATGAGAGTCGTCAGGACGACTTCGCCCTCGTCTCCGGGATCCACTCCTTGGGCGTGGGGTTGAAGTCGGCCCTGGGGCCCGACCGCTTCAAGGCCTACTTGCGCACCGAGCAACCCGCCTACCGCGAGATGGCTCGGGTGGTGGAGCAGTTGAAGCTGCCACCCGACGCGTTAGAGGCCTCGATAACGGTGATCATTGAGGCTGAGACTCGGTTGATGCGCCGGGGTGACCGGTTGCCTCCCGGTGACCCCTATGCCCGGGAAATCCGTGAACGCCTAGAGAAGGTGCTAGGGCCGGGCGGTGTCGAGCAGGCCTTGGAGGTCTACCCGATTCCGTATTTGTTGAATCCCTGATTCGAGCGGGAGCCTGGAACTTCACCGTGGTCTGTCTCCCGGCCAGGCTAGGTCGGGTCTTTGATGCCGATGACTGGCGCGGCGCCTGAGATTGGACACCTTGCCGCAGCCTTTTCGCTTCGAGGGCATCGGGCTTCAGAGCGGCGATTGGAATCGGTCCATAAACGCTATAGCCGGAGCGATTCAATTGGGTCAGTCGTGCTGGCGAGGTCGTTCTCAAGAGCGTCGTTGTTCGCTCGTCATAAGCCTCAGTGCGACCCCTCGTCGCTAACGCCTCATGTCCTGAACGAATCGGTTGCGCCGTCACTTTTTGCCAACTGGATCGTCCCGCTTTTGGCTTGATGAAAACAGGGGAGGTGATTCGATCGGGACAACCCCAATGAAGACCCATTTTCAGCCGCGCCCTCGTGCCGGTTTTACCTTGATCGAACTCCTGGTGGTGATTGCGATCATCGCCATCCTGGCCGGGATGCTCTTGCCGGCTTTGGGTCGTGCCCGCATGAAGGCCACCGGGGCCAATTGCGTGAGCAACCAGAAGCAGCTCGTCCTGGGTTGGATCTTGTACTCCAACGACAATCAGTCCGACCTGATGCCGCTCCAAGTCCGCATCAACAATGTGATGGTGGATCTGGTGGGTGGTGGCTACTGGCGCAGCCCCGTGCCAGGCCTCTCCGCTGGAATCACTCAGACCGAGGCCCTTCGACGGGTCTACAACGGCATGAGCAACGCCCCGCTCCAGCAGTACTGCCCGGGCTATCAAGTCTATCACTGCCCCGGCGACTCCCGCACCAAGCTCGCGCCCGGCAAGGGATGGGCCTTTGACAGTTATTCCAAGGCCAATGGCATGAACGGCGGGCAATGGGATTCATCCATTCCCTACAAAAAGGAGTCCGAGGTCTCCAATCCCTCTGAGAGCATGGTTTTTGTCGAGGAGGCCGATTCGCGCGGTTACAACATGGGCACTTGGGTCATTAACACGTCGCCGCCGGGTTGGGTGGACCCGTTCACCATTTTTCATGGCCAGGTCAGCACCTTCGGGTTCCAAGACGGTCACTCGGAAAGCCACAAGTGGGTGGATGGCGCGACCATCAAGGCGGCGAAGGATTCCGGTGCCGGAAAAGACAGCTTCTACTGGGCGGGCGGCACCTCCAAGAACCCGGACTTCCGCTGGGTCTGGGACCGCTACCGTTACGTGAACTGGAAGCCGTTGAACTGAGGGCCCATCTAGCTCCGGGGACCCAGTCCTAGAACTGGGTCTTCCCTGTTTGGGCAAGTTAGGCGCGATCCGACGAGGCGCGGGGGAATACCTTCCGCGCCTCGGTCGTTTCAAACTGACCTCGCGTGACACCCAATTGACTGGAGAGTTTCAGTTCCTGCCACAGCGCCTGGCCCGTGATCTCATTGCGCATCAGGGCTCGGTAGCGGCCGATCACTGTGGCCACCTGCTCGGGCGTCTCGTCCACGAACTCGATCCGGAAGACGCGCACACCCAGTTCGACAAAGCGGGCTAGCGACTCGGCACCGGTTTGGGCCCGGGCGTTGAAGACCGTGTTGCGGCAACCGCTGTCCGCCTTGAGCGGATGCTCCGCACCCGTCCGATCCCGGAGCTTCACCACATGCGTGTCGCACGGGCGCCCGCAGTTGGTGTAGTCGGTGCCCTTCGAGAGGAAGGCGCAGAAGACGCAGTGCTCCATGTGGAAGAGCGGCATGTGCTGGTGGAGCGTGAGCTCAAACCAGGCCGGGGGTGCCGTCCGCAGCAACGCGGCCACTTGCTCGGCGTTTAAATCGTAGCTGACAGTCACTCGCTCCAAAGCCTCGTGCGTGATGAACCAATCGGCCGCCAACGGGTTAGCCACGTTGAGTGAGAAATCGCCACGGCGTCGGTGATTGGCAAAAAAACGCAGGTGCTCTGGGTTGCGTACCAGATAGCCATCGGCGTTGCTCGAAAGGACCTGCTTCAGGATCCACTCTTCGCCGGGTTTGAACACGCGAGGTGGCGCCACCCAAATCTCTGGTCGTGCGGCTCCGGGAGCCACGGTACAGCCATGGGCCGTGTGAAAGGTTGTCACCGCTTCGCGGTATTTTTTTGGATCCTCGAAGTCGCAGTAAATCGTGGTGACACCGCAGCGCAGCGCAGCTTCTAACTGCCCCAGCGAGCGCACGAGCACGATGAGTTCGGGCGTCGTCGTGGCTGGGGTTGCTGGAACTGTGAGGCTGCTGTCGGGCCGGACGGCGGCTGCGACCCAATGGGATCCTGGCACCGCAGGAAGCAGGGTCCAGATGCGCGGGGCGGCACGCAGAATCTCCAGTTGGGCGATGGCCTCGCGACGCAGGCGGTTGAGTTCGCTGACGGGCAGGATGAGTGCGCCTTCGAGATGAACCGCCATGTCTCCGAGGTGGAAGGGCGTGCCGCCCAAGCGCCCGAGCGAGTCGCCGAGGGATTCAGCCGTCATGGGCCGCTTCTGTGCCACCATCAGCAAGATCGACGACGACACCTGCACCACATGGCCCTCGGTGTCACGGACGATCAATGTCATGGGCGCTTCGGCGCAGCCATGCACCTCGAAGCGCAGCGGGCGTGTTTGCCGAGGGGCCTCGCCTTCGAAGGTCTTGCGAAGCTCCCGATTCAACACCGGATCATCGGTCTTCCAAATGCGGTTTCCGACCTGGATTCGTTCGAAATCCACCGCCCCGCTGCCAAAGGTCAGTTCGACGAAGCCATCTCTCAGAGGGCGTACGCCATAGACACGGCCCCCTTCTTCCGGGAGATTCGGGCGCCCCGCATCAAAGCCGATGCCATCACCGGGCTTGAGCGGGCCTTCGAGTTGGAGGCGGACAGCATTGGGTCCCACGGCCGAAACTTCCCCCAAATAGACGCCCCGTTTTTTACCGAAGCGGGCATGGGCCAGTTC
>JAPLUH010000113.1 GCA_026397675.1 Verrucomicrobiota bacterium | reverse complement strand
AACAGCGTGGCACCGAGGGCCAGCAGCAGGGCGGTTCGAAGGAGGGTGAGCAGCCGTTCGATCGATTGCGGGATGAGCACCGGGTGCAACCGCTGCGAACCTTGGACTGGGCCATTCCAGCCGAAGCTCACCGAGCGCCAGGTCCATTCCGGCAACCCGGGGCCCGTTTGGATCCGTGCCTTGACGTCTTGTCGGAGGTTCTCGAACGCCGCCTGCGACTGGGCCGGGGCGGCCGGGGAATCGGACGCGGTCGAAGCCGTCGTGGTTAATCCGTAGCGTTGCATCAGCTCCTTCGATGAAGCCCCCGCACGCCGGGGCAACTCAGCGTTGTTCGACACCGCTGCAGCGTTGAGGCCGTCGACCGTCTCGCCGGGGATGGGCGTGGGTGTGACTTCGGTCTGTTCGAGTTGCGGGTACAAGGCCTGCTGGATTTGCCGCGTCAGGAAGGGAACGAGGAAGAAGAGCAATGTGCCGACGGAAAGCACTTGTGCGATTCGCAGCAAACGCCGTCCCAGACCTTGAGGGATATGGGGTTCGAGGGCGATGGGCACCAAGAGGATGAGCCACAAGAACTTGGGTGCGCCGTACTCATGGTACGAGAGACCGAAGGCCACAAAGGCCAAGAGTGCGGTGGCCCAACCCCGGATCCGGAAGACCGCCAGGGTGAAGATGAGCAGCAGGAACAAATCGAGCAACGTCCACGCGGTGAGCCAGTCACCGTGGACCCAATCGGCCCCAAAGAGAGCGAAGAGTCTCCAGCCGGGTGGCAGGTTCAAATGCACTCGGACCGATTCCGCATCGGAGCGCCAACCCGTCGCCGGCAAGGAAGTCGGGTGAGACAACCGACCGATGGCTTCCACGTCGACAGTTCGGGAGCGGAGTTCGACACCGATGGCCCCGTTCTCCGGATTGCGGGTGATGAGTTGACCTTCGCCACCGCTGCGTACGGATCCTAACTCCTGGCCTTCGGCCGCATCGAGACGCCAGACCTGCTGCATTTGGCCAGAAATATGGTCCTGAAAGGTCAGGCCTTGTCCGCCTTCGTCGAGCCATAGCTCCCGCACGATGGTCAGGCCCGCAGGCTTCTGGGTTCCCATGCCGCGCATGCGTTCCACCAGTTTGAGGGTCGTGGCGACATCCCAGCGGTACACCGGCAGGCCCTGCCAGGCTTTGGGAAAATAGCTCTGGGACGGATCGATGGCCGGGGGGCCGACGAACTCCATGACTCGGAACTCAGGCCGAGCTCGAAAAGCAACCAACTCGTCGGCCACCGGCTTGCGGGTCCCGCGGGCGAACTGAATCTCCCGGGGGTTGTCCAAACGGAAGGCGTCGAGGCGGAAGGTCCACGTGCCGGCCCGCACCTGGACTTTGGCGTGCCCCGATTCGTCGACGCTCACGGGGATGGGCGACTGGATCGCTGCCAGTTTCCACCCTTCAGGCAGCAAAGCCCCCAGGTCTTCCTCACGGCTTTTGCCCGCGACGGTCAATTCCACCTCCTGGCGCCACCACAGGGGAATCCCGTCCTCGAGGACCGAGAAGAGTTTCACACTCAGGAAATTGCGCTCGGTGGTTTCTGTCGTGCCATCACGCCGGAGCCAGAGCAGTCCTTGGGCATCCCAGGCGGGGTTCTCCACCACCTTGCCATCCCGGCTGAGAGACAGAATTCCCAGAGAGGTAGGGATGCGAAGATTTTGGGGCAGCTCGCTCCACCGGTAGAGCCCCTCGAGTCGGGTGTCACCGGCGACAACTCGCACCGAAGGAACTCCGTCCCGTTCGACCACGACCATGGGTCTGCCTCCGGCCTGAATATCCTGAGGCCAGATTTCAGAACCACCGGGCAGCGGAACCCACGTGTCGTGGAACGCCGTCACCGACAGGGCAAAACTCCCACCGGAGTGGGTCACCTGAAGCTCCAGTCGGGAGGGCCAGAAGCATCGGTGGGTCTTCGTATCGGAATAGGGTGTCGGGCAGAAGCGGTGTGGGTCGTTCCAGGTGGCCCAGGATTCCCACGCTTGGAGAGACGGAGGAATCGTGCGGACCTCTTGGGCGGTTCCGGAGAGCTCGAGCGACAGAAAAGCCAAGAGGAATAGCAGGAAGCCTGTCGAGGAGTTCATGGCGTTGGATTTTGAGGATCTGCGATTTGCGGAGCCAATCGATAAACTGGATTCGGGCATCGAGAAAACCAATGGGGTCGTTTTCCGCCCGGCGGATCCGTAGCAACTGGGGTCGATGCGTTGGCGATACCCCCTGGAGGCCGAATTCGGCAACCGGGATTTTCTTCAGGGTCTCACTTTGGTTCGATTTGGTGTTCTTGAGCCTCGCGTTTGACGGATGGCACAACTGGTGGCAGAAGGCAGGGCAGTTCGGTCACCCAAACACCCGGACCTCCACTGATCTCCCATGACCATGAATCCGCCCGAGACCTCCGTGCCCCTCGATTCCATCGAGTGGGGATTCCGACAAATCGATCAGGACATCCGATGGTTGGCCGATTCACTGGCGGAGGTGCTTTCCGGCTTGGGAGAAGACGAACTGGCGCGCTGGATTCCGTGGGCGTCCCAGGCCGATCCGGCCCTCGCTGCTGGCGGTGAACCGCCGGCCCGATTGGGTCTGGCACTGGCCATGGCCTTCCAACTCCTCAACACCGTCGAAGAGCGGGTTTCGGAGACCTTACGAGAGCGGCGTGAGGAGTCGGGATCACCAGAGGCCGAACGAGGGCTTTGGGCCGACCAGTTGGTGGAGCTGGTCCGTGCCGGGGGCACGGCCGAATCCATCCTGGAGACCCTCCAACGCGTCGAGGTGGAGCCAGTCTTCACAGCCCACCCGACCGAGGCCAAGCGGGCCTCCGTGCTTGAGCAGCACCGCATGCTCATGCAGTTGCTTCAGAGTGCTGGTCGATCTGGCAACCGCAGAGCTCAGCGGGTCGAATTGACCGCACTCCTCGAGCGATTGTGGCGCACGGGCGAGATTCTCATCGAAAAGCCCACCGTGGCCGATGAGCGCCGCAATATGCTCAACTACTTGCGCGATGTGTTGCCGGGAGTGGTGCCTGAGTTAGACCGTCGACTTCGCAACGCTTGGGTATGTGCGGGTCTTCCGATTGCCGCACTCGAAACCGGTCCCGGCGTGCCCGCCTTGCGGTTCGGGACTTGGGTAGGCGGTGACCGCGATGGCCATCCCGGGGTG
>JAPLUH010000453.1 GCA_026397675.1 Verrucomicrobiota bacterium | reverse complement strand
GGTCTTCAGCGACCTCGATGGGGACGGATCTCCGGATCTTTACGTCTCCAACGATTTCGCCTCTCCGGATCGGCTTTGGTTCAATGACGTGCGTGGTCATATCCTCGCAGCCCCGGCCCAAACGTTGCGACATACATGCTTCAACTCCATGGGCATCGATGTGGCGGATGTGGACCGCGATGGCCATGACGACATTTTGGTAGTGGATCTCTTGGCCACCCGCCACGAGCGGCGCCTGCGCCAGTTGGGTAAGACTCCGCCGGATCCGGTTGCTCGCGAGAGCCGGACAGGTCGGCCCCAATTCAATCGGAACATGCTCTTCCTCGGACGACCCGGAGGGCGCTATGTCGAGGCGGCCTTGAGTGCCGGCCTCGCGGCCAGTGATTGGAGTTGGTGTCCCGTCTTCCTGGATGTCGACCTCGACGGCTACGAAGACTTACTGGTCTCCAATGGCTTCGAATATGACCTGATGGATCAGGACACCCAAGACCGGGTGAAGGACCCCAGCCGCACCCTCTCCCCGGAACAAAGGAAGCGATGGATGAAACTGTATCCCGAGTGGCGTACGGCCAACCTGGCCTTCCGCAACCGGGGCGACGGCACCTTCGAGTCCAAGTCTGCCGAGTGGGGTTTCCGGGAAGAAGGCCTGGCCTTCGGCATGGCCCTGGGCGACCTCGATCAAGACGGGGATTTGGACCTGGTGGTCAACCGTATGAATGGCTCGATTGAGGTGCATCGCAACGACGCAACCGCGCCCCGTATCGCAGTGGAACTCAAGGGGCGATCCCCCAACACGGCGGGCCTCGGAGCCAAGATTCGCCTGATTTCCCCGACCGTGTCCCAAGGTCAGGAACTCGTGGCCGGCGGACGGTATCTTTCGGGCGACCAAGCCCTCCGGGTCTTCGCCGTTCCAGCACTTGTAGGCACGAACCCCGCGTCGGTGCTGGAGGTCCGCTGGCGCAGTGGAGCGATCAGCCGCATCGAACGGCCCTTGGCCAACCATCGGTATGAGGTGTCCGAACCGACCGACCACCCCTCATCGCCGTCTCCGGTTCGACCGGTATTACCCTCTCCGCTCTTCGAAGACGTCAGCGCTCTCCTGGGGGCGGCACCCGGCGGGGAACCCTTCGACGACACCCTCATCCAACCGCTCATTCCGCACCGCATGAGTCGACAAGGTCCCGGGTTGGCCTGGACCGACCTCGATGGCGACGGTTGGGAGGACCTCGTCCATGGGGCCCGCCGCGGCGGTCGATCCATCGTTTTCAAGAACTTGCAAGGAAAGGGGTTTTCTCGCACCGAGGGCCCCGAATCCTCGGGAGGTCAGCGTGGCGTGGCGGCCTGGGCCGATGGCCTCGGAGGCCGGCACTGGCTGGCTTCGGCCGTGCACCTCAATGCCCGGGGCGAAACCGTCGGGCAATTGCTCGTGAACCCGGCGACCTCGGGTGCAGCGCCACGCACCATAGAGATTGGCCCGGACTTCAACGGCCCTTTGGCTGTGGGCGA
>JAPLUH010000250.1 GCA_026397675.1 Verrucomicrobiota bacterium | reverse complement strand
AGGTCGGCCTTCAGCAATTCAAAGCCCACCGAGGCATCCCCCAGAACGACCGGGTTGACCAGAAAGCCAGTCAGTAGCAGCAAGATGTAATGGAAACCGCGGGGAGACACGCCGCAATCATTGCGACTTCCCATCCGGGTTTCCAGCCGAGAACTCCGGATGGCCATGCTCCGGAGTCCTTCGCAAACGTTTATTCCCGATTTAGCCTAAACTCAAATCGGAACCCCAGTCCTGCCCCATAAGCAGGAACCCAACTCAGCGGGTGAGCTGTTTCTCAAGGTAACCCACGTCCTGGCGAACCTTAGCCTCGACCTCCATGCGGTCTCGCACCTGCCGGCAGGCATGCAGCACGGTGCCGTGGTCACGTCCCCCGAAAGATTCACCAATCGCACTGAGCGAATGCTCGGTGAGCTGGCGGGTCAGGTACATGGCGATTTGCCGTGGGAAGGCGATGTTCTCCGGCCGCCGCTTGCTGGTCATGTCGGCCATACGGATGTCGAAGTAGTCGGCTACACGCTTCTGGATCTCGCTCACGGAGATAGCAACCTTGCCCTCTTCCTGGAGAATTTCACGCAACAACGTCTCGACCGTTTCGAGGTCGAGGGCTTTGCCCGAAAGCTGGGCATAGGCGGCCACTCGGACCAGAGCCCCTTCCAATCGTCGGACATTGGTCCGGATACGATTGGCTAGGAACGTGATAATCTGATCGGGCAACCGGACACTGAGAGCAGCAGCCTTCTTGTTAAGAATTGCCAGCCGAGTTTCAACATCCGGAGCCTTCAGGTCGGCCGTCATTCCCCACTCGAAGCGAGAAATGAGACGTTGTTCCAACCCCTGGATCTCATTGGCAGGCCGATCGCAGGTCAGGACGATTTGCTTATGGCAATCGTGGAGGGCGTTGAAGGTATGAAAAAATTCTTCCTGGATACGCTCTTTGCCCTGCAGGAACTGGATATCGTCGATCAATAGAACATCCAACTCCCGGTGCTTCTTGCGGAACTTCGGCAACTGGCTGTTCTGCAGGGCCTCAATGAACTCGTTGGTGAAGCGCTCGCACGACAAGTATCCGATCCGGGCATTCTTCTTGTTGGCCAGGACGTGATGACCAATTGCCTGAAGCAAGTGCGTCTTGCCTAGCCCCACGCCACCAAAGAGAAACAACGGATTGTAGGTATGTCCCGGCTTTTGGGCTACGCCCATGCAGGCTGCATGAGCATGGTGATTGTTCGAACCCACCACGAAGGTTTCGAAGGTGTTGTTCGGATTGAACAACGGTTCTGACTTCCGAGGAATCTCCCGCACTGCAGGTTCAGTCGATCGAAACTCAGAGGGGGCGACCCGCTCCATCAAAGTCTCAGCAGCCATAGGCCGATCGGCGGCTAAATCGGCGGCAGCGGCAGCGGCAGCGGCGGACTCGGCGGGGCGAATGGCGAAAGTGACATGGATCGGACGAATGGCTGCGCGGCTCACTACCGATCGTAGAACATCCAAATAATTGTCCTTCAACCAGAACTCACAAAACTCATCAGCAACTTCCAGGGTCAGCGTATCTCCGTCCAGACAGCGGGCAGTGACCGGGGCAAACCATAGGTTGTACAACTCCGTCTTCAGCATTCCACGGAGGGTTTGCTGGGCGGCTAGCCACAGTGCTTGGGGTTGATCGGACATGGGATATTTAAAAGGGACCTAAAACGGGCAATTTGAAGATTTATTCACTACCATCACTCACAGGTTAATCGAGTCTTCCTGATTTAGTGACAGTTTCATGAAACCCCGCACACAGCCCTTAACCATCAAAACTGCACCAGCACCCGCTGAAATAATATGAAAGTATTGAAAACATTGGGGTTTCAACACATTTGCAGACATCTGGTGGAACATGATTCAGTGCAGTTTCTTCTCGGACCCGCCGTGATTTCTTCAACGACGGGCGAGGCTTTTATGGCAAAGCATCGAGTACCGCGAGAACAAGTTTTTGGGTGTTGTTCCCAAGTTATTAACAACTGACAAAAACACCCAAAATCCGGCGGGTTTGACAAGCAAAACCGCCGGATCGGGCGACTCGATTACTTCTTGGCAGGCGCCGCCTTCTTGGCCGGAGCTGCCACCTTCGCAGGCGCTGCCTTCTTGGCCGGAGCTGCTACCTTCGCAGGTGCTGCCTTCTTGGCCGGAGCAACCACCTTGGCAGGCGCTGCCTTCTTGGCCGGAGCTGCCACCTTCGCAGGCGCCGCCTTCTTGGCCGGAGCAGCTACCTTTGCAGGTGCTGCCTTCTTGGCCGGAGCAGCTACCTTGACGGGCGCTGCCTTCTTAACGGGTGCCTTTGTGGCAGCCAGGGCGCAGGTCCGGGCAAGCCGGGTTTCGCAGTTGGATTCGGTTGGTTTCACTCTGAGTTTGTTGTTGTTGTGTTTGTAGGCCCGACTTACCGGAACCGTTGACTCCCCAACGAGGAGGAAACATCGGCCCGATGCGTCAGAAATTCGAAAAATAGACACCTCAAGTTGCGGAAGGTAAGATCGAAAACCTTCAGCCGAGGGCATCGACGTCAGCAGACGGCCTGGACACCTTCTGGATCGACCAGTGATGCCTACTGACCGAGAGGACGGTGTCAGAATCGCTAAAACCTGATATGGATTCATGAGAGCTCCGACCGGGTAACGCTCTCTGAGATAATGCCCCGAGCCGACTCTTGACAACCGGATTTCACCGTTTTGCACGAAATCTTTCCGAAGTCGTGTCCAGATGACATGCTTGGAGCCCAGTGCGAGAGAGTTGGCAAAAATTTACAGAGACCGCCGAAACTTACTTTCTGGCGGTGATTCTCGAGAACCTACCCGGGCGCAAGGCATCGATGATCCGGGCGCTACTCTCGGGGCTTTCCCATATCTTTGGAGGCATCGTAAAACTGCGACGACTGCTCTACAGCGTTCGCATCCTTCGCGATTCAACTCTGGGTGTTCAAGTTATCGCCGTGGGCAATCTCACGGTGGGCGGTACCGGCAAGACTCCGGTCGTCGAAAAATTTGCCCGTGCTCTCCAGGATGCCGGTCGCAAAGTAGCCATCCTCTCACGCGGATACCGATCCAAGCCCAAGCCCGTGTCAGAGCGCCTCCTCGACAAGATCCTGCTCCGAGAAGACACCACCCCACCCCGCATCGTCTCCGATGGCCAATCGCTGCTGCTCGACTCCGAGACGGCCGGCGATGAACCCTACATGCTGGCGTCCAACCTGAGAGATGTGGTGGTACTGGTCGACAAAGACCGGGTCAAAGCCGGTCGCTATGCCGTGGAGCACTTCGGCTGCGACACCCTACTGCTCGACGACGGCTTCCAATACTGGAAGCTCGCCGGCCGCCGCACCGACGTGGTCTTGATCGACTGCCAGCAACCCTTCGGCAATGAGCACCTGCTGCCGCGCGGAACCCTCCGAGAACCTCCCTCCCACCTTGCTCGAGCCAGCGTCATCTTCCTGACCAAGAGCGACGGCAAGACCGCCGCGCTGCGCGATCGCATTGCCCTGCTCAATCCGCGCGCTGGGATCATCGAGTGCGTGCATCACCCGCTCTATTTCGAGGATGTCTTCACCGGCGAACGCCGGGGCCTCGAACTGTTGCAAGGTCGCCGGGTGGCCAGTCTCAGCGGGATCGCCCAGCCTGAGAGCTTTGAATCGAAGCTCTCGGAACTGGGTGCCGAGATCGTCCTAGCGCGACGCTACGCCGATCATCACCGATTCACCCAGCAGGAGGTCCTGGATGCCGTGAACCGAGGCAAGAAGCGCCGCGCAGACATGCTTGTCACTACGCAGAAGGATGCGGTCCGCTTTCCCAAGCTCGACCGCCGAGACCTGCCCATCTACTTCATGCGAGTGGAAATCAAGATCATCGCCGGGGCCCAGGGCTTCGATGATGCTGTAAGCCGAATCTGTTTTCGGTAGCGCAGCTAGGGACACTCCCGCCAGACACGGACTGCCGTAACCTAGCGGATGAATACGCTCGAAATCTGAAGCGGCACCGGAGCTGGCAAGAAGCCGAACTCCAACCGGCCGCGCGGAACCTCCACGGAAACCTCATCTGCGTCATTGGCGGAGACCTTCAGAACCCCTCCCGACCGGCGGACCCGGAGCCGATTCCATCCGTCGACCCGGAGCGCCGCGAGTTCTGGAATTCGGATGATCGGCCCACCTCGGATCGGGCGAAAAACCAGCGGAGGCACCCGGTCCGCGGTCTTCCCATCCCAGCGCCAGTCGAAGATCACTTCATCGCGATTAAACTGGGCCTCCGACCAGAGGGTCGACGATTCACCCCCGAGCCCGGCTCGGCTCTTCAGAGTCCAGTCGCTGGCCTTCCACACCTCGGAATCGACGGGGACCCGCCACCCACGCAAGGACCGACCATCATAAAGGCTCTTCCACGGTTGAGCATCGGGGGCCGACTGACCCAGTGGAACCTTCGTGGAAGGCAACTCCTGCACACGCAGGTTGCGCCAGTCGACGGTTCCACCCTCCGACTCCAAAGCGATATACCCACGCCGCCAATTGCAACCGGTGCCACCAGAAACCTCAGCGCCATTAACTGAGAGGCGGAGAACCCCGTTGGTGGCAACGATCCGGTAGTGGTTCCACTCCGGGGCGCCCAAACTCCGGGATTCTTTTGGGAAACTGCGATCGCCGCGGCTGGGAGAAAACGGCTTCATGGTCGATCCGTGGATCGGGAAGATGTCGCCATGGGTCGTGAACCAGTCCGATTTGCCATACCCGTGGTCGAGAACCTGAACCTCGATCGCTCTCAGGAAGGGTTGACCCAACGCCGGCATCGGGCCTGACCAAATGAAGACCCCCGCATTGCCGCTGGGCTTGAGATGCCGCCATTCCAACTCCAAAATAAAATTCTCATACTGGCGCTCGGTGCGCAGTGCTCCCGTTGGAATGCCATCGCAGTGGATCATCCCGTCCCGAACGGTAAAAGTTTCCGGTGCGCAGTTGACGTTGACCCACCCCCGCAGATCCCGACCGTTAAAGATGGGGCTAAAGCGGGGCGCCGCTCCCGACACAGGCAGCACTGTGAGAAGGAGTGAGGCCAAAATCGGCGTGGCTGTGCGCCGCCAGCAGCGGAAAGCAGGGAACATGGCCCAACGCTGCCGGCACGGGCATCCGTTGGAAAGTCTGGATGCAATTACCTGGGAGGGACCTACAAACAGCATCCCCACGCTCAACGGCCATTCCACTGCTGGTTCTTGACCTTCAATCGTTCCGGCGAGGGTTTACCCTCAGGCAGCAAGGTCATGTTCGTCTCAGAGCCCCAGGACACCTCCCTGAAGTCGACAAACAATGTCCGCGGCACCATCTCCACCACATGACCAAAAGCTCCCAGCGCGACCGTTCCGGGCAACTGCGTCGTGTCGACAAAGTACATCGGACCAAACGGGGTCGAATTGGTGTCCGGACGACTGTAAATGTAAGTAATCGGACCATTGGTCACCCGTGGCGCATTCTCGCCCGGAAATCGGATCGACACCGGACCACCGGTCAGCAGCCGCGGGTGGTCGATCCGAAGGACTGGTGTTCCGTCAGGCTGCGTGTCAAAGGTCAGGTGCCAAGCCCCGTTGCGCACCCGGTAAGCCTCACAGCCTCCATAAATCGTCACGTACAGAAACAACGTGGCGATGAAGATGCCGAAAAACTTCTTCAAAGTTCGTTCGGCATCGGGTGGAAGATCGTTGTCCACAAGGTTCGAGGGATGACCTGCTTGCTGCTAATCAGGCGTTATAGGTGCTGGAGCTGACATTGCCTCCGCGCCCGGTCCAATTGGTGTGGAAGAACTGCCCGCGGGGCTTGTCCACCCGCTCGTAGGTGTGAGCCCCGAAATAGTCCCGCTGCGCCTGGAGGAGGTTCGCCGGAAGAGTTGCCGAGCGATATTGGTCAAAGAACGCCAGTGCTGTGCTGAATGCGGGCATTGGGATGCCCTTCTTGGCCGCCGAGGCCACCACATTACGCCAACCCTTCTGACTCTTCTTGATCTCGGCCCGGAAGTAATCGTCGAGCAGCAAATTGGCCAGTTTCGGATTCTTGTCGTAGGCCTCCTTGATCTTGCCCAGGAAACGGGAACGGATGATGCAACCACCACGCCACATTAAGGCGATGCCGCCGTAGTTGAGCTTCCATCCATTTTCTGCGGCCGCCGCGCGCAGCAGCATGTAACCCTGCGCATAACTGACGATCTTGGAAGCATAGAGGGCGCTCTTGATGTCTTCGATAAACGCCTGGCGAGCCTTAGGATTCTTGGCAGCGCTCAGCAACGGCTTCGGTCCCTTGAGCTTGCGAGATGCCTTCACTCGCTCGTCCTTCATGGCGCTGACACAACGGCTGAAAACCGCCTCGGCGATCAATGTGACGGGCTGGGCCAAATTGGCCGAATCGATGACCGTCCACTTGCCGGTGCCCTTCTGACCGGCGGTATCGAGGATCTTGTCCACCAACGGCCCGCCATCCGTATCCTTGAATGCTAGGATGTCGCGGGTGATTTCCACGAGGAAGCTATCCAACTCTCCCTTGTTCCAGTCGGCGAAGACCTGGTGCATCTCGTCGGCGCTGAGGCCCAAGCCATTCTTGAGAATGTTGTACGCTTCGCAGATCAACTGCATGTCGCCGTACTCGATGCCATTGTGGACCATCTTCACGTAGTGGCCTGACCCACCATCGCCGACCCAATCACAACACGGCACGCCTCCATCCACCTTGGCGGAGACGCCCTGGAAGATGTCTTTCACGGCAGGCCACGCCTTGGCTGATCCGCCCGGCATGATGCTAGGTCCGCGTCGGGCCCCTTCTTCACCGCCGGAGACCCCGGTTCCAATGAAGAGCAACCCCTTGGACTCGCAATACTTTACCCGTCGCTCCGTGTCGCCATAGAGCGAATTACCGCCATCGATAATGATGTCCCCTGCAGACAAGTGCGGCACCAACTGCTCGATAAAGTCGTCCACCGCTTGGCCCGCCTTAACCAACATCATGATCCGCCGCGGCGTCTTGAGCTTGGACACCAATTCGGCAATCGAGTGGGCTCCCTGAATCTGAGTCCCCTTAGCCTCACCGGCCAAAAATTCATCCACCTTGGAGGTGGTGCGGTTGTAGGCCACGACGGTGAAACCGTGGTCGTTCATGTTGAGGATCAAGTTCTGGCCCATGACCGCCAAGCCGATCAGTGCGATGTCTCCAGTGGGGTTGCTCATGTGTACAGTCTCGTTACGGCATTCACCGTATCGGTCGGCTCGAACAGCAGGCGAGAGGGAATTTCAAGATCCGATGCGACAAGCGCCCTGCTGCTTGCGCCCCGATCGAAGCTTGCTACCCTCCCTCTCCCGCCGGCGTGCAACACCGCAAGTCCGGCAAATCGAATCTCATTTTATGGCCCACGAACTTGCCCCCCTACCCTACGCCAAGGACGCGCTCGAACCCCACATCGACGCACTGACCATGGAGATCCACCACGGCCGCCACCACAAGGCCTACGTGGACAACCTCAACAAGGCAATCACCGGAACCCCGGTTGAAGGCCTCAGTCTGGAAGCCTTGATTGGCGATCTGGCCGGTGTCCCCGACGCTATCCGCGGTCCTGTCCGCAACAACGGCGGCGGCCATTGGAATCACACCTTCTTCTGGAACCTCATGGGTCCCGGCAATGGCGGCACGCCCTCCGGCGATCTCGCCACCGCCATCGACGCAACGTTCGGATCCTTCGCTGAATTCCAGGCCAAATTTGAAGGCGCCGGCATTGGCCGTTTTGGTTCGGGTTGGGCTTGGCTGGTGGTCAATGGCGGTAAGCTGGAGATCGTCTCAACGGCCAACCAAGACAATCCTCTCATGGGCAAAGCCATCGCTGGATGCGAAGGCAAACCCGTTCTGGGTGTCGATGTTTGGGAACACGCCTATTACTTGAAGTATCAGAACCTACGGGCAGCCTATCTCAAGGCCGTGTGGAACGTGATCGACTGGAACAAGGTCGGAGCTTTGTACGCCGCAGCGAAGTAAGCTCAGATTAGAAATCTCGGACGGCGCCGC
The DNA here is from genome assembly GCA_026397675.1 of Verrucomicrobiota bacterium. Lineage (GTDB taxonomy): Bacteria > Verrucomicrobiota > Verrucomicrobiia > Limisphaerales > UBA9464 > SXXZ01. Next base: position 39,764 of record JAPLUH010000250.1, on the reverse strand, counting down.
TCTCCCCGGGAAGAGCCGGCGCCGTTTCACTTGGCTCCCCATCGTTCGGCTCATCCCTCGCTCACAGCCTCACTTAGGGCGGTCTATGGGCCATCGAAAGGATTCAGGTAACGGCACCTTGAAACGACGGGTGCCACCCAGAACTGGATTCCACTGGACGCCACGTCTCAGGTCCTCGCCCGAGAACACGCTCATTCCTAAGAGCCTGTCCGAATGGCCGCAGCCAACGCACTCAAGTGCGGACCGACAGCAAAGCGCCGCTCATACTCACGACGCAGTCTCCTGCCATCCACGCCCTGCACGACCACGTGCAACGCGGTGGCCAAAGCCGGAACATCTCTCGGAATGCAAAGCCCAGGATAGTCCGCAGGAAAATACTCCGGGATAGAGCGCCAGCGGGTCGTGACACAAGGCAAGCCATAGGCCAACGCCTCGATCAGGTTCAACGGTTGCCCTTCATTAGCGAAATACGTGGGAAATAGGAACACATCGGCCTGACGAAACAACCGATCCTTCTCGGCGCCCGAGACAAAGCCCGTGATCTCAACGCATCCGGCTGCATCTGAGCGTCCGACACGGTCCCGAAACTCCGCCTCTTCGGCCTCCGACAAAAAACTCCCAGCAACGGTGAGCCGGAATCGACGACCTGAGTCACCCATCTGATTGGCCGCCACCACCGCCTCAACCGCTCCAAAAAGACCTTTGTCACGCGTACAATGCGCCATGAACAGAACCTGCGTCTCCAATCGGGCAATAGCTCCTGCACGTCGCACCTCCAATGTCTTGGCAAAATCCGGGCAAGGATCTGGGATTCCATTGCTCACCACCGCCACAGATCGCGGCCTGAGAGCCTCCGCATCGGCCCGATTGCTCGCAGCCAACACAATGGCTTGCTCCACCCGCCCCAGAAAGAACCGAGCGAACGCGCGTTCCCAGAACCAGGACTCGCTTTCCAGCCAGGCCCCCAATCCAACCGCGTGCCAATGCAAAATCACCTGTTTAAACCGCCACCGAATCAAAACCATCACCAGAAAATCACGGTACAACGAGGATCGCTTCGGTGGGGACGGAATGTAATACAGTGTCCGGCATCCTTGTTGATGTGACAGCTCAATGGCCTGCCAGCAGTACCGCAGGAGAGCTTGGATTTTTCCTCCCCGGACCGATCCCACATCGGCCATCCCAGACGAAAGTCGGGCATCGACATGGAGCACTTCGATTCCGAGCTCTGGCTGGGCTCGGAAACCGTCCACCATCAACTTTACCATCTGGCTTTGCCCGTGGTGAGGGGGCGGCACGTGTGCAAAGACGAGGAGTTTCATTGAGGACTGAGCATCATGGATCGGTGAATCATGACCTTTAAGTGAAAAAGCATTGCCTCAACCGACATCCAAAGCGACTCTTTCATCTCGGTTCGGGACGTAGCTCAGCCCGGTAGAGCACTTGGTTTGGGACCAAGACGTCGCAGGTTCAAATCCTGTCGTCCCGACCATTCCTTCCTTAGTTCCGCCTTCGCTCGTTCCCATTTCTTTGTCCGTTTTTATCCGCCTCGAATTTTTATCGGCGCTCCCGGTACCGTTCGACCTCGGAATAGTTAGACCTCGGACAAAATGTAAATCATCCGTCCAGAGAACTTGCCCAGTCACCGCTTGTGCGACCCAAAGGATGATCATTCCCCGTCAACCGGCCAATAAGATGTCAGCGGGCGGTCAAAACCAGCCAGTGTCTGAGGTGAACAAGTTTATTGCCGAGCGGGCCCGATTATTGGGTCCGTGAGGGCGGATGAACCACCTCTGCGTGAGCACCTGCGAAGCAATCCAAGCATTGATCCTCAACCGGATGACGCATCACCCGGCAACTGGGCGTAAACCAGAAGACGACGGCCCGGTATCTCGAACCTGGGATCTGGGACCTGGAACCCTCAAAACCAGCCATTCCGACCCTCGGCTCCCAGGGCCGCGGCACCGAATCGAACCCACCCATACCGACGCCGGTTCTCACTCTGGTCGCCCGCTAGTCGCTGCGAGGTTCACCAGGCCGCGATTCACCTTGGTCATCGAACAGGGCCTCTCTGAGGCTCCCCTTGCAGCCGGCTCATCGCACAGGTGCCTGAGAACCATCTCTGATGGTACCGAGAGCGCTAACACAAAAAGGATGCGCAGCAACGCAGTTGGTATCGAGCGACGGTTACCCGCGCGAGAAAACTCTACTGGTGATCGCTGAATATTGCTCGAATCTAACCAAGCGTCAGAGGCCACTTCAATCCATCCCACCATATCCAGTCGACCATCACACTCGTACTTGCCCGACCCGCACCCCACCCGCTCTCCATGACTGCCGGACGGCTTCCTTTGTTGAGCCTAATCCGGCTTAAACCCGTTGAGAGTGCGCCCTGCCGGGCGCACAATAAAAAAAAGCCGCCCTTGTTGGGGCGGCTCTGTAGAGGAGGACTTCAGAACGAGTTCCGAAATATCCAACTTTTTTGGATCAATTTAGGCTGTCGGAGCCGGGGCTGCAGTCTCAGCCGCCGCAGTAAAATCTACCCATTCCAAGATAGCCACCTGACCAGCGTCACCCTGACGTTGACCTAAGCGTAGAATTCGAGTGTAGCCACCCTTTCGGCTCATAAAAGCCGGAGCGATCGTGTCGCACAAGATATGAACGACGTCGTGTTCCTGCTTCCAGGCCTCACGGAGTTCCTTACCCTTGGTAGTCGGTGTACCCTTGAAATGGCTGCGAGCCTGTTGACGCAAGCGAGCGGCCACTAAACGGCGGTTGTGAACGTTGGCAGCGATCGCCTGAGCTTTGCTCGCGGCATCGGAGGTAGAACTCGCGGTAGCGAGTGCCTCGTTAGCGAGCTTTCCTAGGGTCAGGAGTTTCTCGGCGACCGGACGGGCCGCCTTAGCCTTGGCCAAGGTAGTGGTGACGCGCTTGTGCTTGATGAGAGAACTCACCAAGTTGGCCAGCATGGCATTTCGGTGGTCGCCTTTGCGACCCAGTTTCTTGTTGCGCTTAAGGTGGCGCATAATTCAGTCAGGTTAAGGATTTTTGTTTTCCACCGGCATCTCCAATAGAGCCGGATCAATATTCATTCCGAGAGTCAGGTTCAAGCCGGTCAGCTTCTCCTTGATCTCGTTCAAAGACTTCTTGCCGAAGTTCCGATACTTGAGCATCTCCTGCTCGGACTTCATAGCCAACTGTCCCACCGTGGTGATGTTGGCATTGTTGAGGCAATTAGCTGCTCGGACGCTCAGCTCGATCTCATTGACGCTCATATTGAGCAGTTTCTTGAGCTTGGCCTTCTCGTCGTCTTGAGGCTTAATCTCGATCTCGAACTCCACGGCGTTCTTATCGTAGCCGACAAAAACATCGAGATGGTGTTGGAGAATGGCTGAAGCCTGAGTTAGAGCATCATCAGGTGAAATCCGACCGTCGGTCCAGATTTCGATGATCAGCTTGTCGTAGTCGGTCCTCTGCCCAACACGTGCGGCCTCGACGGCATAACGAACACGGGTCACCGGAGAGAACAAAGAATCAATGGCTATAACGCCAATCGGCTGGTCTATTTTCTTGTTCTCATCGCCCGGGCAAAAGCCTCGACCGACGCGAACTTCAAGCTCAATTTCCAGCTTCTTCTTGCGATCCAGAGTGCAGATAAGCTGTCCCGGATTAACGATCTCAATGTTTTGATTGAGCTCGATGTCCGCAGCGGTCACAGCTCCCTCCCGATTCACCGAGAGCAGCAATGACTGAGGCTCGCGAGAGTGCGCCTTGAACTTAACCTGCTTGAGGTTCAGAACAATATCAGTGACGTCCTCGACTGCGCCGTCAACGGTGGTGAACTCATGCATCGCTCCGTCAATCTTGACTGAAGTGATGGCTGCACCCTCCAAAGAGGACAACAAAACACGACGGATCGAGTTTCCGATCGTGTGTCCGTAGCCGGTTTCAAATGGCTCGGCAATGAATTTGGCGTAGACATCCGTGGCGGTTGACTCCTCTTTGGACAACCGCTTCGGCATCTCGAAGCGTCCTAAGCGAACAGGCATATTTTATTGGTGCAATTTTAATCTGAATCTCATTCCAGAGAACTCCCGCGAAGGAATGTGATTCCGTATAATTGCTTTCTTGATCAATTCGGCGATCAGGCCGTTTAGCGGGAGTAAAATTCGACAACCGCTTGCTCGTTAGCAATCGGATTAATCTCGTCGCGAGTCGGGATCCGCAAGAGGGCGGCCGATAGGGCCTCCCGGTCTAAGCGAACCCAATCAGGAACCACACGACTGGTGGAACCCTCGACGTTCTTCTGGACGATCGTCTTCGAGGTGGCGTGATCCTTAACTTGGATCACGTCGTTGACCTTCACGGCATAGCTGGGAATGCTGACCTTACGGCCATTGACTCGGACGTGCCCATGACACACCAACTGACGGGCGGCGGGTCGGGTCAATGCAAACCCTGCGTGATAAACGAGGTTATCAAGACGGGCCTCGAGAATTTGCAACATCTTCTCGCCCGTCACACCGCGCATGCGAAGTGCACGCTCGTAGACATTGCGGAATTGCTTCTCTTGGAGACCATAGAAGAAGCGTAGCTTCTGCTTCTCCATCAGGCCGATGGCGTAGTCGCTATATTTGCGACGAGACTTCGGGCCATGTGCCCCAGGAGGGTAGGGACGGCGCTCCAAATATTTGGAGGTGCCGAAAATCGGTGTTCCCAGCCGGCGGCTGATGCGAACGCGAGGACCAGTGTAACGAGCCATTGTCGGAGATAGTTGAAAGTTGAATTACACGCGGCGTTTCTTGCGAGGACGGCATCCGTTATGCGGCACTGGGGTCACGTCCTTAATGACCGTGATCTCAAGACCGATTGCCTGCAGTGCCCGAATCGCGGACTCGCGACCTGAACCCGGACCACTGACACGGACCTCAATCTCGCGCATTCCATGAGACATTGCCTGACGGGCAGCGTCTTGAGCCGCCTGCTGAGCCGCGAAGGCTGTGCTCTTGCGAGATCCTTTGAAACCCACTCGGCCTGCGGTGCTCCATCCGATGAGGTTTCCCTGCAAATCGGTGATGGTTACCTGTGTGTTGTTGAAGGTCGCCTTCACGTGGGCAACACCCACCGTGATATTCTTGGCACCTTTCGCACGGATGATCTTCTTAGCATTAGGATCATCGCCGAGCAAGTCAGCGGCTGTCGGCGCTGCGGCGGCTGCCAGCGGAGCCGGAGCGGCCGCTGCCGCCGGAGCGACACCCTGAGCCTCAGCTGCAGCCTTCTTGCTCTTGGAAGCCGCCTTAGGAGCGGCCTTTTCTGCGGTTACCTCTGCGGTAGCCTCACCGGCCTCGGCCTTGGGGGCCTTCTTGGCCTTTGTCTCTTCTGCCATAATCAGTTAAACGATGAAATTAAGACTTGGCGGTCGGGTTCCTCTGAACACCGACCGTCTTGCGGGGACCCTTGCGGGTGCGGGAATTGGTCTGTGTGCGCTGACCGCGAACGGGCAGGCTTCGAGTGTGACGCTGACCGCGATAGGACTTGATGGCCTGAAGTCGCTTCAGGTTCATGCCCAGTTCACGACGAAGATCACCCTCAGTCACATACTTACCATCTTGAATCGCATTCACGATCAAAGATAGTTGTCCCTCATTTAGAGACTTTGCGCGAATCGACGGATCGATGTTGGCCCGCTCCAAAATTTCGAGCGCATTGACCGGTCCGATTCCGTAGATGTAGCGGAGCGCGATATCGATTCGCTTGTCCGCAGGAATATCAACTCCCAAGATTCGTGGCATAAAACGTTTCCTATGATCAGCCTTGCCGCTGCTTGTGGCGCGCATTGGAGCAGATCACACGGATCACGCCCTTGCGTTTGACCATTTTGCAGTTCTCGCAAAGTTTCTTAACTGAAGCTCTGACTTTCATTTTCGAAATCTTAAACCCGTCAATACAAGTGACTCTCTTCGTCTCGTGTCAAAATTTCCGGTCCAGAATCGGTGATGAGCACCGTATGTTCAAAATGGGCAGACACCTGCCGATCCCGTGTCACAACCGTCCAACCGTCATCGAGAATTTCCACTGCCGCACTGCCCATGGTGACCATTGGTTCAATGGCGATGGTCATCCCGCTCTTAAGGCGAGTCACGGACTTAAGATCGACGTAATTAGGAACTTGCGGTTCCTCATGAACGTTTCGACCCACACCGTGACCGCAAAATTCGCGGACCACACCATAACCTGCACCCACCACGCATCTCTCCACTGCTCTACCGATGTCCACCACCCGAGCGCCCGATTGCGCAGCGGAGATCCCTTCATACAGGGATTGGACCGTGGTATCCAGCAACTTCTGGAACTTTGGCGATCCACCGCCGACAATCATGGTCATCGCGACGTCGCCGATGAAACCCTGATGCCGAACTCCAACATCAATCTTTAGCAAGTCCCCGAACTGCAATCTCCGTCCATCGCCGATGCCATGAATCACGGCCTCGTTCACTGAAAGACAGCACTGGCTCGGAAAACCGCGATATCCTAAGAAGGCGCTGTTGGCTCCATGAGAGGCAATTAAGCGTCCCACTTCGACGTCCAGCTCTCGGGTCGTTAAACCTGGAGCGGCCATCATTGCAGCACCTCGCAACACCTTGCTTGCGATTCGACCCGCAGCCCTCATGGCCCGAATCTCGTCTGCTGTTTTGATGATCGGTCGACCCATGATCTCAGCGTTCTAGAATCCGCGCCCTCGCATCTGAATTAGGTGACTGACTCCGTTTCCCGTCATTTCACCTTGACTCTGAAACCGAAACTGACAAAGAACAAAAGTTTTCAAGCCCTGCCGCGGACCTTACCCTTTTTGAGGAAGCCATCGTAGTGCCTCATCAAAAGGTAAGATTCCATTTGCCGCATGGTATCCAAAAGAACGCCAACTGTGATCAACAGCGAGGTTCCTCCGAAAAATTGAGCCACCAACGGATCGATCTTCAAGTAGGCACTCATCACGGTCGGAATGATGGCAATAACCACTAAAAATACAGCCCCTGCGAGAGTGATCCGGCTCATGGTGTTGTGCAGGAAATCGCTGGTCGCAGTACCCGGTCGGACTCCAGGAATATATCCACCATGTTTCTTGAGATCGTCAGCTACCTGTAGCTCATTAAACTGAGTCGCAACCCAGAAGTATGAAAAGAATAGAATCATCAAGCCGTACAGAAACAAATAGGTGAAACCCTGTCGTCCCAAATGACTGGCTATATAAATCGAAACTTGCTTTCCAAATCCTGCCGGCAAAATTGCGGCGAGTTTCTCAAAAATCATCCCGGGAAACATCAGAATAGCCTGAGCAAAGATGACCGGCATTACCCCCGCGTAGTTGACACGCAGCGGCATGAATGATGTCCCACCCGACATTATCTTTCGACCCACTGCCCGTTGAGCATACTGAACTGGAATCTTTCGTTGCCCTTGGGTGATCAAGACGACACCCGCCACAACAATCGCCAAGACCACGACTAGCAATACCAGGTGCAAGAACTTGGAGTTCTCCTGCTGAAACATTGAGACTAGCGACTTACCAGCGTTAGGAAGCCGGGCAAGGATACCCACAGTGATCAGAAGTGAAACGCCATTACCGATACCCCGTTCAGTAATCTGCTCGCCCAACCACATCAGAAATAGCGTTCCGCAGGTCAAAATCATTACGGTCTGTATCCGATAGAGCCATAAGTTCTCGGCTGTTACCAAAGATCCAGAAAAACCTTGGAACGCTTTCTCAGGATTCTCCCACCCAAGCGCCACAATCAGTCCGTGACCCAAGCACAGGAGAACCGTCAAATATCGGCCATACGCCACCAACTTTGCTCGGCCGCCCTCTTCTCGAGCCAATTTTCCTAGAGGTGCGACAACCGCGGTCAGCAACTGGATAAAGATAGTTGCGCTGATGTAGGGCATGATACCCAAAGCTCCGACGGCGCACTGTTCAAGAGCGCCTCCGGTGAACATTGAGTACAGACCGAACACACCGCCACCCGAGGTCTTCGCTGTCTCTGCAAAGTAAAGAGCCAACTTAGATCCATCCAAACCAGGAACCGGTGTCAATGCGATGACGCGGGCCACAGCCAGAACCAAGGCTGTGAAGAGAATCCGAGAACGTAGTTCTGGAATCTTCAAGCAGTTCGCTAACGTGTTGAACAGTTGGCCGATCATTAACAGCGTATGGTTAGAGTTACCTTGCAGCTATGCAAACTGCGTCAGGAGATAACCTCTGCCGTGCCGCCAAGCTTTTCAATGGCAGCGCGAGCAGTCTCGCTAAAAGCGTTGGCGCGAACAGTCAACTTCTGGGTCAATTCGCCATGTCCCAGGATCTTGACACTGTCAAATGTTCCGTTTGTCAACCCTGCTTGCTCTAAAGCAACCAAGTCTACGACAGAACCGGCTTCAAAAACGTTCAAGTCCGAGAGATTCACCGGAACCACAACTATCTTGAAGCGCTTGTTGTTGAATCCGCGCTTAGGGATACGCCGGATCAAAGGCATCTGTCCGCCCTCGAAACCGATACGGATCGAGCTACCAGAACGTGCGCTCTGACCCTTGCCGCCGCGACCAGAGGTCTTACCTCGGCCGCTGGACTCGCCCTGACCCAGACGCTTCTTGCGGTGCTTGGCTCCCGGACGGGGTTTAAGATCGTGAAGTCTCATAAAATCAGGCAGTCTTAACGGCAGTGAGTCGGTGTTCCAAACCACGCGCCTTCAGGATTTGTTCCCGAGTACGCAGGCTCATCAGTGCATTCAGAGTGGCCTTGGCCACATTGGAGGAATTCTTGGATCCGAGAGACTTGGAAAGGACGTCTTTGACGCCGGCTGACTCAACCACCGCTCGGACCGTCTTGCCGCAAATCAAACCCGTACCAGGACTAGCTGGCCGAAGAAGAACTTTGGCGCCACCGAATTCAGAATAAACCTCGTGGGGAATCGTGTTGGCAGACAGAGACACTGTGGCGACTCGGGAACGAGCGTTTTCGCCGCCCTTCTTGATTGCCTCGCTCACTTCGGCACCCTTGCCCATGCCCATTCCAACCCGACCCTGCTTGTCGCCCATAACAATGAGAGCGCTGAAGGAGAATCGACGACCGCCCTTGACCACCTTGGACGAGCGGTTGATATGAATCACCTTCTCGATCAGGCCATCCTTCGGTTCATCGTCGCGCTGGTCCCTAGAGGACCGGCGAGGACCACGTCCACGTCCACCGTCGGAGTAACCCCTAGAAGGGCGTTCACCACCGAACGACTGAGTACCACCTGACGCGGGTCCGGCGGGAGCAGCTGGGGCTGCTGAAATGTCTTTTTGGTCTGCCACAAGATTCCTTCAGTTCAAAATTTGAGACCCGACTCCCGAGCCGCATCGGCCAAGGCTTTCACCTTACCGTGATAGCGAGAGGCTCCACGATCGAAGACCACCGCTTCAATGCCCTTATCTTTGGCGGCGGCGGCTGCGCGTTTGCCCGTCAAAATGGCATTAGAAGCGTTGGCGCCCTTCACCTCGGTGGGCGCGGCCTTGTCACGGGTGCCAACAGCAACCAGCGTCTTGCCCACGACGTCATCGATGAATTGCACGTAGATGTGCTGCCCGGTGAACTTAACGCTCATACGGGGGCGGGCTGCGGTACCCGTAACGGTCTTTCTGACCCGCCAGTGGCGCAGTTGGGCCAACCGATGTTTGTGCTCTGTTCTCATTCTAGCAAAATTAACGACAAACCGAATTACTGGACAGTCTTGCCTTCCTTGCGGATGACCTTCTCGCCGACATAGCGAACGCCCTTGCCCTTGTAAGGCTCTGGCGGATAGTAACTGCGAATCTCAGAGGCAACACGGCCTACGAGTTCCTTGTCAGCACCATCAATGGTCAGCTTGGTCCCTTCCTCGATAACTACCTTGATCCCAGCAGGGACCGGATAATTAATCGGGTGACTGTAACCCAAAGCCAAATTGATTACCGACCCTTGAAGGACGGCCTTGAAGCCAACGCCTTGAATCTCGAGCTTCTTTTGAAAACCTTCGGAGACACCCTTGACCATGTTGTTGACCAATGCGCGAGCTAAGCCGTGCATCGATCTGGCTTCCGCCGTTTCAGCGGTACGACCCAGACAAACCGTGGTCCCGTCTACCTTGGCGTTTGTGAATCGCGGCAGAGAAAGACCCAGATTTCCCTTGGGGCCTTCCACCGTCACGCGGTCCCCGCTGACGGAGACTTTAACCGTGGCCGGAATTGGTACCGGGCTTTTTCCAATACGTGACATAACAAAATGCTTTACCAGACGTAACAAACGATCTCACCACCCACATTCTGGCGGCGAGCCTGGGAACCGGTCATCACTCCCTGAGGAGTCGAAAGAATTGCAACACCCAACCCACCCAAGACGCGAGGTGCATCGGATCCGGCGACATAGCGACGGAGACCTGGGGTGCTCACTTGCTTGAGCCCCTGAATGACAGCCTTGCGGCCCTGATACTTAAGGCCGAGCTTCAAGGTCTTAAGCTTGTCGCCTTCGACGGAGATATCGGATATGTAGCCTTCGCTCTTCAAGACCCGGGCAATAGCCTCCTTGAATATAGAGTGAGGCAGGGACACAGAAGGGTGGAGCGCCATACCCGCATTGCGAATGCGCGTCAGCAGGTCAGAAACTGGATCAGCGTTCATGGATGTAGTTAGGACTCGGATTACCAGCTGGCCTTGGTGACGCCCGGGATCAACCCCTGGAGCGCCGCCTCACGGAATGAGAGACGGGAGACACCATATTTACGGATGAATCCGTGACGTCGACCGCTGACGAGGCAACGGTTCACAACGCGAACCGGGCTTGCGTTCTTAGGCAGGCTCGACAGGCCGGCGTAATCGCCCTTGGCCTTCATTTCAGCACGGAGAACCGCATATTTCTTGACGGTCTCCAACTTTTTCTTGTTCCGGGCAAGCCAGGATTTCTTGGCCATAGGATAGATTGTTTATTTTGAAAACGGCATTCCCATCAACTTTAGGAGGTCGTAGGCCTCCTCATTCGTCGGAGCGGAGGTCACGATGGTGATGTCCATGCCCTGCTGTCTCTTGATCTTGTCCAACTCAATTTCTGGGAAGATCGTCTGATCGGAAATACCGAGTGAGTAGGTTCCACGGCCGTCAAACTGCTTGGATCCGACTCCGCGGAAATCGCGGATCCGGGGGAGAGCAGCCGAAACAAGCCGATCAAAGAACTCATACATTACCTCGCGTCGCAACGTGACTTTGCAGCCAACAGATTGCCCTTTGCGAAGTTTGAAATTTGCAATGCTCTTGCGAGCTATTGTCACCACTGCCTTGCGGCCAGTGATCATTTGCATCTCCTTGACGGCATCCTCTAGGGCGCCCTTCTCGAGGGATGCACTGACGCCCATATTAACCACGATCTTCTCGATGCGAGGAATCTGATGGACGTTTTTGTAACCGCGCTTCTCAGTGAGAGCGGGCCGAACTTCTTCGATATACTTCGTGTAAAGACGTGGTTTCATGGGTCTCAGCGCTTGCTCACATTGCGAGCGTCATACTTCTCAGCCTTCATCACGTTGGATACGTGGATCGGGGACTCCAACCAAAGAAGAGCGCCGCTCGGGTTCTCCTGGTTCTTCTTGACGTAGTGCAGCACTGGTTTGACCAGACGGCGCCGATCGTCCTGCTCCTTGGAGCGTTCGTCGGTGCCTTCTAGAATCACGGCCTGCCGTGACGTCATTACTTCGGCGATCTTGCCACGGCGGCCTTTGGCCGAACCGGTGATGACGACAACCTCGTCACCTTTTTTCACATGAAATTTGGATGCCATGTCTATTCCTCTTTGAATCAGATCATTGAATCAGATCACCTCAGGAGCGAGTGAAATGATTTTCATAAACTTCTTTTCGCGAAGTTCACGCGCCACAGGTCCGAAAATACGGGTTCCCCGAGGATTGTTATCTTTGTCGATGATCACTACTGCGTTGCTGTCGAAGCGAACGTACGACCCGTCGCTTCGGCGCAACGGATGACGGGTGCGGACGATCACAGCATTCTGCACTTCACCCTTCTTCACCGTCCCATCCGGAGCTGCCTCCTTGATATGGACCTTGATCACGTCGCCGACGTGGGCGTAGGGCTGATTACTGCCGAGCACACCGATGGCCCAGGCCACCTTGGCACCTGAGTTGTCTGCGACATCCAGACTGGAACGAATTTGGATCATTGAAATTACCTCTGCTCAGTTTTTAACTGAACCTTCGGGCTGGCTTTTAATGGAACCATCCGGGTTCAGGACGTCCACCAGACGCCAAGCCTTGAGCTTGGACAACGGGCGGGTTTCTTGGATGCGTACCAAGTCACCCACTTGGGCTTTCTTGGTCTCATCATGGGCATACAGCTTTTTGAAGCTCGTGACGACCTTGCGATACTGAGGGTGGCGATAACGGCGCTCAACCTTTACAACGATGGTCTTTTCCATTTTATTGGAAACAACCTCGCCGATGCGCTCCTTCCGGTGTCCGCGTTCTTCTGTGGATGTCTGTGACATACGGGTCAAGATTTCTTCAAAATTTGGGTCAACTGCGTCTCACCACGCGCGACTTCGCGGCGGATCTCGCGGATACGGTGAGGCTTTTCCAATCGGGCTGTGGCCTGTTGGAGACGGAGGTTGAACAACTCCTGCCGAAGCTCGCGGCATTTGGCTGCGAGTTCCGCTGCCGTCAGATCTTTAAAATTGCTTTTCGCCATGATCGTCCCCTCAACCCATCTTGTGACGTGAAATGAACTTGGTCGAAATCGGCAACTTGGTAGAAGCCAAGCGCATCGCTTCCCGGGCAATTGCCTCAGGAACACCATCGACTTCGAACAAAACGCTGGCAGGTCTAATGACCGCCACCCAGGATTCGACACCACCCTTACCAGTACCCATTCGGACTTCTAAAGGCTTCTTGGTGAACGACTTGTCGGGAAATATGCGAATCCAGACCTTGCCGCGACGCTTCATGTAGCGGGTGATTGCCACACGAGCCGCTTCGATTTGCTTGGTGTCCATCCAGCAGCGTTCAAGCGACTGAAGTCCATACTCACCAAAAGCGACGGTGTTGCCTCGGGAAGCCAAACCTGTTCGGCTTCCGCGCTGCATCTTTCGATATTTTACCCTAGCCGGCATCAATGCCATAAACGGTCTCCTAGAAAATGGTTAATTATTTGGCCAAAACAGCCTCAGGACGCTTGTCCTCGGGCTTGCGGATGTCCGCCTTCTTCATTTCACCTTTGCAGATCCAGCATTTGACTCCGAGCTTGCCATACATGGTGTTCGCCTCGGCGAATCCGTAGTCGATGTTGGCTCGAAGCGTATGCAATGGAACGCGTCCTTCGTGGTAGACTTCCACTCGGGCGATCTCGGATCCTCCGAGACGACCAGCGCATCGGATTTTAATGCCTTCGACACCTTCAGACATCCGAGCTTCCTGCACAGCTTTTTTCATCGCTCGACGGAAACCAATTCGGCGCTCGAGCTGGACGGCGATGTTCTCAGCAACCAACTGGGCATCCGCCTTCTCGTTCTTGACCTCTTGAATGTCGACGTAGACATCCTTGCCGGTCAACTTTGAGAGTTCTTCCTTGAGCTTATCGATCTCGGAGCCCTTGCGACCAATCACGACTCCAGGACGGGCCGTGAAAATAGTGACGCGGCAACGATTGGCGGCTCGCTCAATATGAATCTTGGGGATCGCAGCAGATCCAAGCTTCTTCTTGAGAACGGTGCGGATAGCGATATCCTCTACCAGCAAAGCACCAAAGTCTCGCTTGTTGGCGTACCACTTGGAGCGCCACTCGCGGTTTACGGGGATCCGCAGACCGATCGGATTGGTTTTTTGGCCCATGTTATTGGTTGTCCGTGAGGATGATCTTGATGTGGCTGCTCCGCTTGAGGATCGGACCAGCCGATCCGCGAGCCTTAGGAATGAAGCGCTTGATGCTTCCGGCAGTCTGGGCGTAAGCCCGATGCACGATCAGCGACTCAGCCTTCAACCCGTGGTTGTTTTCCGCATTCGCAATAGCCGAGGCGAGCGTCTTAGCGACTGCCCGAGCAGACTTGCGAGGTACAAACTTGAGCACCGCGAGTGCCTCCACCGCGCGAAGACCCTGGACCTGTCGTACGACTTCCCGGACCTTCTGGGCGGACATTCTGAAATTCTTGAGTATGGCCTGAACTTCCATAACGTCGGTTCCTTACTACTTGGCTTCGGCCTTGGCGGTATGAGCGCCGTGTTTCTTGAACGTGCGGGTGAAAGAAAACTCACCGAGTTTGTGCCCGACCATGTTCTCTGTGACGAAGACCGGGCTAAACGCTCGGCCATTGTGCACGCTCACCGTCAGACCCACGAATTCGGGGGTGATAGTAGAGCGGCGTGACCAAGTCTTGATTGGAGTCTTGGACTTCGCTGCCTGGGCCTTTTCGACCTTTGAGAGCAGATGACCGTCAATGAACGGACCTTTTTTGAGGGAACGAGCCATATCAGCTTACTTTTGCTTCATTGGACGGCCATCGCGACGAACAACGATAAACCGATTGGAGAGTTTGAACTTCTTGCGAGTGCGGAAGCCCTTGGACAGCACGCCCCACGGAGAGGCCAGATGCTGACGGCCGCCGCCACCCTTAGATTTGCCCTGACCGCCACCGTTAGGGTGATCGACCGGGTTGCGAGCCATACCGCGAGTCAACGGACGAATGCCGCGGTGAATTGCCCGACCCGCCTTACCGAGAACAACGTTCTCGAACTGGGCATTACCAACTGCACCCACGGTGACCATGCAGTCTTCGTGGAACTTACGAATTTCGCCGGAGGGCAGCCGCAACTGAGCGTAGCCAGCGTCGCGGGACATCAAAGTCGCTGAGGATCCAGCCGAACGAACCAGCTGACCACCCTTACCCGGAACGAGTTCCAGATTGTGGATAGGAATGCCGACTGGAATCTTCGAGAGCGGCAGAGCGTTACCAAGGCTGGGAGGAGCCGTCGGCCCACTCACTACTGTGGCGCCCACAGTCAAACCTTCTGGGCACACGATGTATCTACGCTCTTTGTCCGAATACTCCAGAAGTGCCAAACGAGCACTACGAATAGGATCGTACTCGATAGCGATGACCTTGGCCTCCATGCCGAACTTGTTGCGGCGGAAGTCAACGGTGCGAACCTTCTGCTTGTGGCCACCGCCACGAGCACGAACGGTCACCCGGCCGTAGTTGTTGCGGCCTCCTGTTCTTTTCCTGGTGTAAACCAAGGACTTCTCCGGACCCACTTTCGTGATGTCCGAATAGTCCTGCACGGTCAGATACCGTGTGGACGGCGTAAGCGGTCTAAACGTTTTCACTGCAAAATAATCGTAGCACGGGAAGTAAATCCTCGTGTGCCTCGCCATCACTCCCTGTTGCGTCGTGCAACTCGGTTTTCGGCGGAGCAGTTTCGTTCTTCACTGGGAAGTGTTAAACGGAGCGCAGAGCTTAGTCGTTCCGTGGGTGCCTTCAATACTTTTCTGAAAGTTTTTTCGGAATAGTCACGAAGCGATGACAAGAATCGGATGGTTTCAGTTTTCTGGCTTGGAGGGTTTTGAGGGCTTTTTCCAAGGGTTTGCTGAAGGTTCAGGCTCTCCAAGCACTCGATATCGGGTGCGAAAATGCATTTTGCAGATTTGAGGCAAAACTTCGGCTCCTCGGCGTGCCACGAGCTGGCGAGCGGCCTCTTCCACGGCCGCGGATGCGCCTCGAGGCAGGGTCATAGCGAAATCAGTTTCGAGATTTTTCATGCGCTGGAGGTACTCGTTGCGGGCCACGATAGAGGCCGCCGCAACGGCCATGTCCTCTTCGGCGCGATGGCGTTGGACTAATTCAATGCCTTTTCCAAGAGTCATCAACGCACGCTCCACCGTGGTTTTGCTCGAGGCGAACTGATCACTGATGGCGCGGACCGGCGGTGGATCCAGCAAAGGGCCGCGTTCCAGTAAGTTTTCAATGGCTCGGGCATGTCCCCAGGCCAGCACGGTATTGACCGATCCATGACGGAGGTGGAGGCGATTGTAGGCCTCATTGCCGATGGCGATGACGCTTACCTGGCACCCAGGGGTCTCGCGTATGGCTCGGTTGAGATGAGTGATCTGTGCATCGCTGCCGACGGACTTGGAATCACGGATTCCCACGGTTTTCCAAGCATTTAGCACCGATTTGTTGACATAAACTGCAGCGATACACAGTGGGCCGAAGAAATCTCCCTTTCCCGATTCATCGACGCCAATACGGGCATCGAGCAAACTGGGATCAAGTATACTTTCGTATCCTAAAGTGGCAGTCCCTAGAATTTCCGGTTCGAGCACGAACTCGATGAAGTCCTTAGTCCCCTTCCCTTGCACTACCAGTTTTCCGCTGAGATAGAGTGTCACATTGACATCCTTTTTGGCGCCGCTGATGCGGGCATACGGCACCTCTTTTAGGTCGTAGGGACCAGATTGTAGGTGGGCGACGAGTTGGGTCGCCTGATCGGTTGTCAATGTCGCTGTGTGACTGGTCACGGAGGACCGTGGGCCCTGGATTGGGCGGGTTGTCGAGTCAGAACTGGCCCCAGACCGACCGGCACGTCAGCTTATGCTCCATGGGATGGCAACGGAGCAGCAAGATCGGGGACTCGGTTCAAGATCCAGAGAAAGCTCTGGCTGGGACCGTAGAACGGCTAACCCGATGGTTTGACCGGAACGCCCGAGATCTTCCCTGGCGCAGAACTCAAGATCCTTATGCAGTTTGGATTTCTGAAGTGATGCTTCAGCAGACACAGGTGCAAACGGTGATTCCCTATTGGGGCCGCTGGATGGACACGCTACCGAGAATTCGCGATTTGGCCGAGGCGCCTCCGGAACGGGTTCTCAAGCTGTGGGAGGGGCTCGGTTATTACTCCCGTGCCCGGAATTTGCAGCGCGCAGCTTGCCAAATTCTCGAGAAACACAACGGAGTGTT
This sequence comes from Verrucomicrobiota bacterium, assembly GCA_026397675.1. Taxonomy (GTDB): domain Bacteria; phylum Verrucomicrobiota; class Verrucomicrobiia; order Limisphaerales; family UBA9464; genus SXXZ01. The sequence goes on along the minus strand of JAPLUH010000250.1, from coordinate 22,747 downwards.
TCCTCAGGATCCAGGAGCGATTCTGTCTCTGCCGGGAATCGGGCGCTACACAGCAGGGGCTATTGCTTCCATCGCTCTGGATCAACCCGAGCCCATCCTGGACGGGAACGTAATGCGGGTCCTCACTCGCTTCTTCGCTCTAGAGGGCAACCCCAAGGTTCGTCCGCTGAATCTGCGCCTTTGGGAACTGGCATCCGCACTGGTTGAGGCAGCTTATTCCGCTAAACATCTGGGTGATCGGCGGTGTGCGCGGGTCAATCAATCCCTAATGGAATTGGGGGCCACAGTGTGTACCCCGGGGGGACAGCCCGCTTGCGGTGTTTGCCCTGTAGCTGAAGCCTGCGAAGCGCGTCGGCGAGGCCAACAAGAACGATTCCCAGAGCTGCCGCCGCGGGTAGAAATCACAGGGCGTTTTTTTGCAACTGGAATCGTCGAGCATCAGGGAAAATACCTTTTGAAACTGCGTGAGGACACGGAGGTAAATCGAGGGTTTTGGGAGTTTCCCAACTGGGAGACAGGCCCCTCCGATCCGCCGGAGGCGGTGTTGAGTGAGCGCTTAGGCGTTCCACTCAACCGTTGGTCTTCACTGCCCGACCTGCGCCATCACATCACCCGATACCGGATCACCCAACGAGTTCGATGCGCCTCGCTCCTGCCTTGCCCAGACTGGGCCAAGGGAACCTGGCTTTGGGCCACGGCCAGCGAACTGGAGTCTCTGGCCATGACTGCCGCCCACCGCAAGCTGACGGTTCGTCTGGCTGGGGCTTTCGGGAAAAGCCCGCAATTGTCATAGCAGGCGGTCGGAGCCACTGTATGCGGACAAGTGAACGACGGACGACTCATAGCCCCAGATTACCCGCATTTTTCGGGCTTCATTTTCAAGATCCAAGCCAACATGGATCCGAAGCATCGGGATCGCATCGCCTTTGTGCGGATCGTCAGCGGAAAATTCGAGCGGGACATGAACGTTTTTCACATTCAGTCGGGTCGGAAAGTCCGCCTGAGTTCATCGCACAAGCTCTTTGGAAATGAACGAGAGACCGTGGATGTTGCGTACCCTGGGGACATCATCGGTCTGGTGGGCCACGACGGCTTCGGTATCGGAGACACTCTGAGCACCGATCCGAAAATTCGCTTCGATGAAATCCCACGCTTCACTCCCGAGGTGTTCGAGTATTTCCACAACCCCAACACAGCCAAATTCAAGCAGTTCCGCCAGGGACTGGACCAGTTGCTGTTGGAAGGAGTCGCGCAGGCTTTCCATCTGAAGGACACAGCCAGCCGGGTTCCTCTGTTGGCAGCCGTCGGTCCGTTGCAGTTCGAGGTGCTGCAGTACCGGCTCGAGACAGAATACAACGCCGAGACTCGCCGCGAGAGCGCGCCGTTCACCGCGGTTCGGTGGCTCCCCCAAGGAACACCGGCCGAGACGCTGGACACCCTCTCGTTGCCCACTGGAGCCCGATTAGCCTTCGACATGGATTCCAACCCCGTGGTCTTGTTCCCCAGCGAGTGGTCGTTGGGGTACTTTTCGCAAAATCACCCGACCCTCACCCTGACCTCACTGGCACCTCCCCGGCTGCACACCCGATAAATTTACGCCGCTCCCATCGATTTGCCTGATATGACTTCCGCCACTGATTTCGCCTCAACGGCCATGCCCGACTCGACCGGCCATTTCGGGCCGTTCGGAGGACGCTACGTGCCTGAAACCCTCGTCCACCCACTCCAACAGCTCGAGGACGAATACTGGCGCGCCCAGCAAGACCCAGAGTTCCAGCGGGAACTCGATTACTATCTCAAGGAGTTCGTGGGACGGCCGACACCCCTGTATTTCGCTGAGCGCCTGACGAAAGCTCTGGGCGGAGCACGGATCTACTTGAAGCGGGAAGATCTGCTGCACACCGGTGCCCACAAAATTAACAACGCCATGGGCCAGGTACTGCTGGCCAAGCGCATGGGCAAGACCCGGATCATCGCCGAGACCGGAGCCGGTCAGCACGGTGTAGCAACGGCCACCGTTTCGGCCATGTTTGGCATGAAATGTGTCATCTACATGGGGGCGGTCGACTGCAAGCGGCAGGAACTCAATGTCTACCGCATGAAGATGCTCGGGGCCGAGGTGGTTCCGGTGAAGGCCGGCCAGCAAACCCTCAAGGAGGCGGTCAATGAGGCCATGCGCGACTGGGTGACGAACGTTCGTTCGACTCACTACATCCTGGGTACGGCCTACGGCGCCCACCCCTACCCGGTCATGGTCCGCAATTTCCACCGAATCATCGGAGACGAGGCTCGGGCACAGATTCTTGAGTGCGAGAAGCGTCTGCCAGACCTGCTCATTGCCTGCGTCGGCGGTGGATCCAACGCCATCGGATTATTCTACCCATTCCTAAATGATTCTTCTGTGCGAATGCTGGGAGTCGAGGCGGGTGGCGAAGGGATACAGCCCGAAAAGCATGCCGCGCGCTTCCAGGGCGGCTCTCTAGGCGTTTTGCAAGGCACCCGCAGCTACATCCTTCAGGACGAGTTTGGGCAGATCCAGCTCACCCACAGTGTCAGCGCGGGACTCGACTATGCCGCGGTTGGACCCGAGCACGCGTGGCTGAAGGATCAAAACCGCGTGGAGTACACCTACGCCACCGATACGGAGGCTCTGGATGGCTTCCTGCGCTTAGCCAAGATGGAGGGGATTATCCCGGCCCTGGAGAGCGCCCATGCCGTAGCGGGAGCCATCCAGCGTGCACCCACCATGTCCAAGGATGCGGTGATCATCGTAAATCTATCCGGACGCGGTGACAAAGACGTCATGCAGGCGGCCCAGAAACTGGGCATCGGCCTGCCGGACTGATTTACAACGGGTTTTCCGGGATCCCCTCCCTCTACTCAGGAGAACTCTCGTCGCGCCGCCCCAGCAAGGCCTGGGGATCGGGATTGGGGATTAGCGAGGTGCGCTCACGGAGCATTTGAGCTCGGAACAAGTCTCGCTCATCGGAACCCAACTTCTCGCGGAGTGGATGCGCTAGCTGAAGGTGGGCCGGTTGGCTGCGGAGGAAGAGTTCGTCGGTGAGGGACTTCGGCGTTTTGCCGAAAACCCCCAGATCAACGCCGAGCCGCAGGAAGCTGATCAGATTCATGGCTTCCTTGGAGGAGATGCTCCAACTGTTTCCCAACACGCCGTAGGCACGACCAATGTGGTTGAGCAATACGGCGGGCTTCTTCTCCATCTGGGAGAGGCGTGCGTTCTCTTCGTGCTCAATGATTTGGAGCAGAACCTTGTTGATGCGTTCAACGATGTCGTTTTCCGGCTCCCCCAGGGTCATCTGATTGGAGACCTGAAAGACATTGCCCAGAGCCTCGGTGCCCTCGCCATAGAGGCCGCGCACTGCCAACCCCAACTTGTTCACGGCTTGGATGATCTGGTTGATTTGCTCGGCCAAGACCAAACCAGGAAGGTGCAGCATCGCGCTTACACGAATGCCGGTACCCAGATTGGTGGGGCAGGCTGTCAGGAACCCGTAACGCTCGGAAAAGGCGAACTCGACCTTCTCCTGCAGGGCCGTATCGACGGCATCAATGGCCATCCAGGCCTGCCGCAGTTGGAGCCCGGGCCGCAGTGCCTGAATCCGTAAATGGTCTTCTTCGTTGACCATCACGCAGACGTTCTCTTCACGGTTCAGCACAATGCCGCTGCCGGCATTCTTGGCCGCGTGTTCACGGCTAATGAGATGCCGTTCCACGAGCACCTGTTTATCCAGGGCGGGCAACTTGTCCATCGATTCGGCAAAAATCTCCTGCCCCAGCAGGGTCAAGGATTTGACCGCCGGCATCAGTGTCTCAAAGGCCTTGATTCGCTCCGCCTTCTTGGAATGGCTCGGAAAAGGAACGGTTCGGAGATTTCGCGCCAGACGAACTCGGCTAGAGAGCACGATTTTGTCGTTAGGGCCGCTGCGGAGGCAGGCCTCGGAGGCGGGGACCAGAAAATCGATAACGCTCATATCGGAGGAATTATTCAGAAGCCTTGAAGGCCTTGATTTCGTCGCGCAACCGGGCGGCCGATTCGAAGTCTTCCTGGGCGATCGCTACCTGAAGGTCGCGATTGAGACCCTCAAGTTTGTGTGCACCCTCGAAGGCACTTTTCATCCCCGCCGGCACCTTGCCACGGTGGCGGATATCCTTGTGCATGGTCTTGAGCACCGAATCCAAGCCGTCGGAAAAAATGTCGTAGCAATGAGCGCAACCCAAACGGCCGCTCTTCTTGAAGTCGGCCTGGGTGTACCCGCACTGGTCGCACGAGAGGGCCCCCACCGCCTCGGAAGCCTCCTCCATTTTCTGGGCAGCGCCCAAACCAAGAAGGTGATCAGCGATGGCGAAGGCGGCCGGGTCATTGTAGTTCTTCTCCTTCGCACACGCGGCGCAGGCATCGACCTTCTTGACCTTGTTGTCGGCAATTTCGGTCACATGGACCGACGCCTCCTTCAGCTTGCAGAACTGGCACACCATAGTTTGCTGGGCAGATATCGATGTAGGAAGCGGTAGAGTCAAGGTGAGGGGTGAACCCATCTCACCGTCTGAAACAGATCTCCAACCATTAAGTTGCTGTCGAGGACGAGGCCTGGCGACGAGGACGCAGGAGGATCACCTTCTTGTCGCTCCCATCCACCTCCACGCTGTGGGTCTCGATGTCCGGGTCTGTCTTTAGAGCCTGATGGACAATGCGGCGATCGTAGGCATTCATCGGTTCCATCTCCATGATGTCACCAAAGCGGCGAACCTTGTCCGCCAACTCAACGGCCCGCTTGGCCAGTTGCTCTCGAGCTTCACGACGGTAACCACCGACATCCAACATAACCCTGGGCACCGAATCGTCCCCTTTGTGGAGGATGCGGTTGAGCAAGTATTGGATCTCGCCCAACGTCTGTCCCTGCCGACCAATCAGCCGGTTGGGTTCATCGGTTTGGATGTCCAGCAGCAGCATATCCTCGTAGTTCTGCTCTGTGACTGTGGCCTCGAAGCCAAGGGTCTTGAGCATCTGGCAGAGGGTGTCTTTAGCACTCATGGAAAATTAAACAGATCCCTTTCGACGTCCGGGCTGGGCAGGCGCAATGACGGCAGTACCGGTTCCCTTCCCCGATCCTTCGTTCGATTTGGTGATCTTGGTCTGCAGGATGGTCATCAAATTCTGGGTAGTCCAGTACAGCGTCAGGCCGGCCGAGTAGTTGTAGAAGAGCACACCGAAGAAGACCGGCATGTACTTGAGCATCTTTTGCTGGGCCGGATCCATTTGCGGCGAAACCGGTGTCAGCGTGGACTGCCACCAGGCCGTGGCCAAATACAGGACGGGCATGATATTGAGAGGCAATCCGATCCCGGGAATCCCCAGCAACGGAATAAAACCCAAACCGGGAACCACGTAGACGCTGTCGGGACGGGAGAGATCGCAACACCAGAGGAAACTCTCACCTCGCAGCTCGATCGCAGTCCGAAGCATGAAGAAAAATCCGATGAACACCGGGAAGGTCAGCACTAAGGGAAGACAACCGGCCATGGGATTGATCCGGTGCTCTTTCATGAACTCCATGGTCTTCTGGTTCATCTTGGCCGGATCGCTCTTGTACTTCTCGCGGATGGCGTTGAGTTGCGGCTGAAGGGTCGACATCCGCTTCATCGAGCGAGTGCTGGCGGAGGTCAGAGGCCAGAAGGCCAACTTAATCACAATGGTCAGCACGACAATCGATGCTCCATAGGACGGAATTAGCGAGTGCACGGCATTGAGGAGCAACAGCAACGCCTTGGCGCAGATGCCGGTGATGCCGGTGAAATCCATCACCAGATCAATCTGCTTCTCGCTGGACTTGAGTTGACTGTACTCCTTGGGACCCGCGTAGATCGTGTGCTTGCGAGTCACCTTCTCGCCCGGCTGCAAGGTCTGTGCCGGATAGGTCAGACTGGTGTGATAGGCATGGGGCTGTGGGTTCAACCGCCCATCCGCCGCCAACTCCGACGGAGACGGTGCCGGCAGGGGGATATCGACCACTCGAACACCCGCTGGGGATTCATCCGGCTGGGCGATGAGCGCAAAGAATTGATTGTGGACGGCAGCCCAGACCACGTTGCTATTGCCGCCGGAAAACTCGCTCCGGGGCGTGCTGATCGTTGAACACCCCAGCGTGGCATTGGCAAACCACGGCTTATTGATCTGCTCGGCCTTTTCACCGTTGAACCAATAAGCTCCCTGCACCTCCGCCATGTCGTGGCGATCCATGGGCGTTGCCGCTCCGACCACATAGTCGTGCGGGGGTATAGACACCGCGGCAGTGCCACGGTTTTCAACCGTGACCACGGTTTCAAAGAAGTAGCCGTTGGAAAGAGTCCAATCTTGGGACACCACCAAGCCATTCAAGAGAGCCTTCTCCGCATGGACTCCTGCCCCGGTCTTGCGAAGATTAAAAAGACCATCACCGGTCAAGGGACCAACTCCCAGGGTCAGCGCTGGCAGCGGAGCAAACCGATTCAACGCTGAGGGGGTACCGTTGGGCGTGGTATCGCGGCAATCGACCGAGGAGGGGTATTTCTTGAGCTCGATCAATCGGGCACCGCCACCATGCGAGGTGAACGTCAGGCGCAGTAGGTCGTTCTCAAGAACCAGAGATTCCTCGGCCGCCTGAAAGGTCGGTACACTCAGAGGGCCCGCAAGCAACGCCGGCACCATCTGCGCGGTGCTGGCCAGCGGAGCGTTGACCTTTGAGAGTGGAGCGTTGCTGGAAGCCGCAGCTGAAGCAACCGGGCGGGCGCCTGTCGGTGTGGGCCAAATGAAATCAGCCACATATTTCAGGCCCACCATTCCGGCGAGGCAGACTGCAAGAAATGCGATACCTTTTCGATCCATGGTCTAGTTGGGAAATTTGAGTGATCTCGGAGACAGGCGGTGTGTCGGAAGCGCGGGCACGGGGTCATGGCCGCTGTTACCCCAAGGATGGCACCGGCAAATACGCGCCGTAGTCAATGCCGCCCCACGGCACACGCCATACCGCTCAACGGCCTCCAACGCATAAGATGAGCAAGTGGGGGAGAATCGGCATCCGGCATCCGGGCCCAGCAGGAACCGCTTCATCGGGGAACCCACCCAACGGTAGATTTGGATGAGAAGCAACACAGCCTGTCGGACAAAATTCATGAGGCGGAAGGAAGCGGCTTCCGGAGTTTGGCCCGAGACAATGCCCGCAAGTAATCTCGGCGGACAGTTTCTAAGGTCATTTCTGCGATGGACTTCCGAGCGACCAGCACCATGGAGACCGGTTCGGTCACCTCATGCTGGTGCTGACGGAAGACTTCACGCAGAAACCGGCGAGCCCGTGACCGAATGACCGCAGAACCCACCTTTCGACTGGTGACAACCCCCAAGCGCAATTCCTGGGAAGGGAGCCAATTCAAGATGAGGGTGCCGCAAATCTCGCGACGCCCCTCTTCCTTAAGCCGAGCGAAATCGGAGGACCGGCTAATCCGGCGCCGACTGGAGAATTGGAGCCGCAGCGGCGGATTCATTGCGGCAGGGATTGAGGCCGGGATCTAGGCAAACAGAGGCCCGATTGACCCGACCAATCCGAGCAACTCACACCGGAGTCAGGCGCCGACGACCAATGCGACGACGGTTGTTGAGGATGGCGCGGCCACTTCTGGTTGCCGAGCGGGCACGGAAACCGTGTTGACGCTGACGGCGGATTTTCGACGGTTGGTACTGACGTTTCATCGCTGTAGATCCGCTGACGTGCTGGCCCGCGGAGCCGCGCACATTAGCCAGTGGGCGATTTGAGTCAAGCCCCTGCGAGTTTTTACAGAAAATCGCTCATCGCATCAAAGCCGACCAAAAACCCTTCAGCCTCGCTCGGGCGCCTGCGTCGAGACCCACGAACTCGCGGAGTTCACCTCCTGTGATCCGAGCAAACATCCAACAAACCGAGCGTCCATGGACTAGGCAGGAACTGGCTTTTGCGCCAGCCTTCTCCCATGAAGTTCACCGTGGTCCACTATGGAGACCCCATCCTTCGCCAGCGCGGAGTGCGCATTGAATCCGTGGATGACGCCCTGCGAGGCACCATCGCCGGCATGTTCGACGCCATGTACCATTCCAACGGAATCGGACTGGCAGCCCAACAAGTTGGTCTGGCGCTGCAGTTGGCGATCATCGATGTCCGGGGCGTCAAGGACCGTGCCAGCCAATTGTGGATCTCTGGGCAACCGGCCGATGTCGACGCATTCATGCCCTTGGTGCTCATCAACCCGACGATCCGCCCTGTCGGAGAAGTGGTGGCCGGACCAGAAGGTTGCCTCAGTTTTCCTGAAATCTACGGAGACGTCAGCCGAACGGCCGAGGTGGAGGTTCGGGGTATCAACGACCGTAACGAGAGCTTCGAGTTCAAGGCGGGTGGACTTTTAGCTCGAGCCATTCAGCACGAGGTAGATCACCTCAATGGAGTCCTTTTCATTGACCGGATGGATTCTAAGAATCGCTCCGAAGTGCGGGACGAGGTGGACACGCTTCAGGCTGCGACCAAGAAACAACTGAAACGCAAGTGACAGAAGCGACTGTCCAACTCGTCGACGAGAGCCGTCTCGAGGTCAGTCTCGAGTGAGGGCCACGAGGCGTTCCTTCAGGAAAATCCGACTCAGTTCGCGTCCGGCTTCATCCGTGGACCGGGGCACCCATATTGGTTCCCCAAAGACCACCTCACATCGACTGAACGGGATGGGAATTTGAAAGCGGTCCCAGCTGCGAAGAGTCCATTTCCAACGGAGTCGAAAGGAAACCGGAACGATGGGGAGTTGGGTAATCTGAGCCAAGGAGATGACCCCAGGATGCGGCTCATAACGGGGCCCTCGGGGGCCATCGGGGGTCACAGCCAGATCACACCCCTTGGAGGCCGCGGAGACCAATTCGCGCAATGCCGGCGCACCCCGGCGGCTCGAGGACCCGCGGATTCCGACGACATCAAAGAGCTCGAGCACTCGAGCCAATAAGCCCCCGTCCCGGCTTGCGCTAACTAGCGCCGCCAGACGCCGCCGCCGTCCGCAGCGGGCGACGTGGCGATGGTAAAGGATCAAGGACAAGGCCAGTCGATTGTGCCATATAGCGAATATGGCCCTCTGCTCGGTGCTCGTATCGTTGAAGAATGAATGGTCGGTCCAATGCCATCGCAGACTTGAGGCCAGCAATCGAGCGAGCATCACGATGATCCAAGCAGCCAGACGGCCATGCCAGCGAGCAGCCTCTGGAACCACCAACCCTGAAACAGCACGTTTGGATTCGGATTTGGGGGTCATCGGTTCAGGCATTGCGACGCAGGCTTGCCCGAATCAACTGCTCGACCGTGGCCTCTGCACCGAGCATAGCCAGGGCGGCTCGAACTGAATCATGCGCCTCGAGCGGTTTGACTCCCAACGCCATAAGAGCAGCCACGGCGTCGACTCCCCGAGTGTCTTCACGGGAAACCGCAGCCGCGGAGACTCCAGATATCGGCGACGACACAGCTCCGACCGAACCAAAGCCTCCCAACTTGTCCCGGAGTTCCACCACGATTCGCTCGGCGGTCTTGCGTCCCACCCCCTGGACCGACGAGAGAGCCTTCACATCGCCCGCGGCCACCGCACTGCGGAAGGAGGTGATGCTCATCCCACTCAGGACGCCCAAGGCGATCTTCGGGCCAATGCCACTGACCGTGTGAATGAGCAGTCGAAAAAGGTCCCGCTCGGCTGCCGTCAGAAATCCGTACAACAGGTGCGCATCTTCCCGGATGGCCAGATGAGTCAAAAGAAGCACTTCGGTCCCCGGGGCCGGAAGACGATCGTAGGAGGACAGTGGAACCAGGACCTCGTATCCCACGCCCTGAACCTCCACCACCACCTGGGTCGGTAGGGCCTCAACCAACTTGCCTCTCAAAAACGTGATCACCTCCGGCGGGAATGCGGTTTCGTGACCCGGGAATCAAGTCCGAGGGTAAAAAATCTCAAACCCTCATCTTCGATAACGACAAACGAGGGATTTCCCATTAAACACTCATTGCATGAATCCCCGCCGGCGTCAGACAGGTTTCACCCTGATCGAATTGCTCGTGGTCATCGCCATCATCGCCATCCTCGCCGGGATGCTCCTGCCGGCCTTGGCACGAGCCAAGGAAAAGGCCAAATCATCCAACTGTCTGAGCAACCTCAGGCAAGTAATGATCTCGGAAGCCCTCTACGCTTCGGACAACCAAGGACACTTCACGCCCACGTTCTGGGTCCGGGGTGACAACGTGAACCGTCGACTGTGGTTCAACTTCCTCAAGCCCTACTTGCAGACGACCAATATCGTCATTTGCCCCACCAAGACTCCGGGGTTCAAGAAGAGCTGGGCCATCTATGCCTCGGATCAACCGGACAAGATGATTTCCAACTACTCGATGAACTTCAAAGTAGGCGGGTGCGATTGGCCAAACGTCTGGGACGTCAAGGACTACGCCTCGGTGAAAGATTCCAGCATGGCTTCCCCTTCGGCGACCGTGGTCATCACCGATGGCGGCACCAAGCCCAAGAGCTCGGACGCGAAGGATCCGCTGAAGTGTGTGACCGAAAAATCCCCTGAGAAAGCAGGCGCCTGGGTGCTGCACGATCCCATTAACGACGCCCCTTGCGGCGGCTGCGTCACCTCGGACGACCCGAACTGGGGCGGGCCCCAGTTGCGTCATACAGGCAAAAGTGTGGTCACCTTTGGCGAGGGACACGTCGAACTGCTCAAGAGTTCCCGTTGGTATTGGGGAGCGACCCCTTGGCTCGATCCCAAGATCGGTGGGGGGCAATAGATCACGCCTCGACTGCCGTCCGCGTCCATCGGTTTCCCGGCAAAAAAACCTGCAATCCCCGTTGAAGCTTTCGTACTTCCGGGGCGTCACCGCATTTGACACCGGCAACCGGCCCGGCGGTATCCTCTCCTCCGACAAAACTTCATGAACCGATTCGTCGCCATCACCACCACCCTCACCGCGGGACTAATCCTCAACGCGGCGGACCCGGTGGACTTCAAGAAACAGGTCCGCCCCATCCTCGAGGTGAACTGCCTCAAGTGCCACGGCACCGAAAAGCCCAAGGCGGACTTGGTCATGGTGACCCGTGCCGACACCATCAAAGGCGGTGAGCATGGGACCGCGTTGGTTCCAGGCGACCCAGCCAAGAGCAAGATCTACACGACGACCACTCTGCCCGACGGTCATGATGATCTGATGCCACCCAAGGGCGAACGGCTCAGTGCCCAGCAGCAAGAGACCCTGAAGACGTGGATCCAGGAGGGTGCCGCGTGGCCCGAAGCCATCCGTCTCTCACAAAAACAGAAAGTGGACTTCGTTAAAGAGGTCAAACCCATCTTTGAGGTCCACTGCGTCACCTGTCACAAAGAAGGCCACGCCAAGGGGGACCTGCGGATGGACTCCAAGGCTGAATTCTTCGCCTCCAAGACCATCGTGCGAGGTGACGCCGAGGCCTCTAAGATTTACACCAGCACCGTTCTGCCGGCCGACCACGACGACTTGATGCCGCCGGCCAAGAAGGGTGGACCGCTGCCGAAGTCCAAGACCGACCTCATCCGCAACTGGATCGACCAAGGCGCTGAATGGCCGGACGGCGTAACCCTGAGCCAGAAGGAGGCCGGTTCCCTGCTGACCCGCGACAACGAGGCCATGATCAGCGCCATCCATGCCCGGGTGCTGGCCGTGTCCAAAGAGGTCAGCGCCGCCGACATGAAGGCGTACAGCGACCCTATCGTGGGATCGGACGTCAAATTCGACATGCTGCCGATTCCCGCAGGTGAATTCCTGATGGGCAGCCCTGCCTCCGAGGGCAAGCGCAAGGCGGACGAGGGTCCGCAGCGCAAGGTGAAGATCGAGCCGTTCTGGATGGGTAAAACCGAAGTCACCTGGAACGAGTACGAACTCTTTCAGTTCCCCTCGCTGGAAAAGGGAACCAATGTACCGACTGAGCGCATGGAACGGGAACTCTGGCTCGCATTGCCCGAGTTACTGCCGGCCAACGCGCAGCCCGGCGTCAACCCCTACATCGGCAAGGAATCCGACGCCGTTTCCCGTCCGACGACCCCGTACGTCGAGATGAGCTTCGGCATGGGCAAAGAAAACTTCCCAGCCATCTCCATGACCCACTATGCGGCCGTGAAGTACTGCAAGTGGCTCACCGCCAAGACCGGGCACTTCTACCGTTTGGCGACCGAGGCTGAATGGGAGTACGCCTGCCGGGCTGGCACCACCACCAAGTATTCCTTCGGCGACGACGACTCCAAGCTGGGTGAGTACGCGTGGCACTTTACCAACGCGGGTGAGAAGTACCAACTGGTGGGCAAGAAAAAGCCGAATCCCTGGGGCCTCTACGACATGCACGGCAATGTCGCCGAATGGGTATTGGACGCCTACGTGGAGGATTATTCCAAGGTGGGCGATGTTCCCTACACCCCGGGTGCCGCCGAGTATCCCCATGTGGCCCGCGGCGGTTCTTGGGACGACGAACCGGATGCCCTCCGGAGTGCGACCCGTCGCGCCAGTGATGCGAGCTGGAAGATGCGCGATCCTCAGTTGCCCAAATCTAAGTGGTACCTGACCGATGCCCAGTTCCTAGGCTTCCGCATCGTACGCCCGTTGAAAGTACCTTCTCGTGAAGAGATGGAACAGTGCTGGACCAGCTTCCCCCCGCCCAAACCGTGATCCGGATCACCCATATCGACTGAACCGCAGCCCCAGGAAATCCACCATGTCTCTCAATCGACGTCAGTTCCTTCGTTCCGCCGCCATCGCCGGAGCCGCCGCCGCGGCCGGTTGCCATGCACCACGGGTGGCCCGCAAGGTGTCCCCGAACGCAAAGCTCAACCTGGGTGTCATCGGAGTGGCTGGACGGGGTGGAGAAAACCTGGCGGGGGTCTCCAGCCAGAACATCGTCGCGCTGTGCGACATCGACTCGGATCGGCTCGGGGCGGCCGCAGCCAAGCACCCGGGCGCGACTAAGTACGCCGACTTCCGACGCTTGCTCGACCGCACCGATCTCGACGGCATCGTGGTGAGCACGCCCGATCACAGCCATGCGGTGATCGCCACGGCGGTGCTGGCTTCAGGGCGTCCTCTTTATTGCGAAAAGCCTGTCACCCACACCATTTCCGAGGCCCGCGCCCTGGCTGCGAAAGTCACACACTCCGGATTGGTCACCCAAACCGGCAACCAAATCCACTCCGGTGCCAACTACCGGCGCGTGGTGGAATTAATTCGCGCGGGCACCATCGGAGCGGTCCGTGAAGTGCACCACTGGACCGGATCGGTTTGGGAAACCAAGCCGCTGCCCGGTGTCCAGCCTGTTCCGTCTAATATCGACTACGACCTCTGGCTGGGGCCCGTGAAACCCATGCCCTACAGCTCGGAGTGGGTGCACTTCAATTGGCGCCGTTGGTGGCATTTCGGAGGCGGCACCCTGTCGGACTTCTGCTGCCATCACATGGATCTGGGCGTGTGGGCGCTAAATCTGCCACTGCCAACGCGCATCCAAGCCGAGGGGCCCGCCCCCGACGCCCACTGTGCACCGCCGTGGATGATCGTTCATTATGACTTCCCGGCCCGCGGCAATGCCCCGGCCGTGCGCATGCACTGGTACAGCGGTGCCAAGCGTCCCCAGGTTGCTGGAGCTCCCGACCTTTCCAAGTGGGGAGGTGGCACGCTCTTCGTCGGCGACAAGGGCATGCTCTTGGCCGACTATGGGCGATACGTCTTGCTGCCCGAAGAACAGTTCCGCGGTTCGACTCCCCCGCCCCATTCCATTCCAGATTCCATCGGCCATCACGAAGAGTGGATCGCTGCCTGCAAGGGCGTCGGTAAGACAGACTCCCCGTTGACCTACGGCTGCCACCTGACCGAAATCGGACAACTCGGCAACCTCGCCTTCCGTACCGGCAAGGTCATTGAGTGGGATGCCAAACACCTGCGCGCCCGGGGTGTGCCTGAAGCCGACCGTTGGATCCATCACGACTACCGCCCCGGTTGGAAGCTTTCCTGAGCGGCGGTTCGAGCAAACTTAAACCCTCACCGCCCCTTTGATGAAGACCCTCCTGTGCCTCTTGGCCGCATCCATGGCCAGCCTCTGCCTCCCGGCAACCGCCGCGGACAAAGCCGCCACGAAGACGCCGGCCGAGGCACCCGCCACCAAACGGTTCCGGAACGTGGACGTCGCCGAGTGGGAGACGCTGCGGAAGGACGCTAAGGTGGTGGTGCTGGATGTGCGCACCGCCGAAGAATACGCCGACGGCCACATGCAGGGTGCCATCAACCTGGACATCCGCGGAGGCAAGTTTGCTGAGACGCTCGCTGGCATGGATAAGTCCAAGACCTACCTCGTCCATTGCGCCGTGGGCGGCCGAAGCGCCAAAGCCTGCGGCCAGATGGACAGCCTAAAGTTCGAAAAGGTCCTGAACCTTTCCGGCGGCATCACCGCGTGGGAAGCGGCCGGACACAAGCCCGTGAAGGGGCGCTGAGCCCGTCGGGACGATGTCCCGGCTTCGGGCACAATGGATTCCTTCGGGCGGCCTTCGTCGTGCACCCGCCTCTTCAGTCTCACCTTGCAGGAGCCGGTTCTGGGAGCTATTCGAAAAACAAATACCCAACCCCACGTGAACTCTTCCGAACCCGTCTCTGCCACCATTTCCCGTCGCGACTTTGCCAAGGCTTTCCTACTGACTGCCGGAGCGTTCGCGGCGGCTCCCTGGGAGTCTTCGCTGAAGGCTGCGGAGCCCGGAATCCGTCGCATTCGGACCGGAGTCATCGGCTGCGGCAGCGTGTCCAACCAGTACCTTCCTGTCCTCAAGCGTTGTCCGTTTATTGAACTAGTCAGTGTCGCTGACATCCGACCGGAGCGGGCACGGAAACAGTCCGAAGCGTATCAGGTGCCCCACCACTACCCAAGCATCGAGGCTATGCTGGCCGGGGAACCCTTCGAATTCCTCATCGACCTCACCGACATGCAGGCCCACGAGGCCATCAACCGACGCGCCCTTCAGGCTGGCAAGCATGTGTGGAGCGAGAAGCCCATCGCCAACAGCCTGGAGGCAGGACAGCAACTGCTGCGTTTGGCCCTGCGGCGCAAACTCCGGCTCTGGGGCGCGCCCATCACCGTGCAGAGCCCGCAGTTTGCCTTCATGGCCCGTAAAGTGGCCTCCGGTGATTTGGGTCGCATTGCCGCAGCACACGCCTTCTACGGGCACGAAGGTCCGGATTGGTCGTCGTTCTTCTACGAAAAGGGCGGAGGCAGCCTTCCGGATCTGGCGGTCTACAACCTCACCAGCCTCACCGGACTGCTGGGACCGGTCCGGAGGGTCACAGCCCTCCTGAGCATCGTCACCCCAGAGCGGACCATCCACGAAAAGGGCAAGATCCAGGTCACCGAGGAGGACAACGCCATGGTGCTACTAGACCACGGCAAGGGCGTCCTCTCGCATGTTCAGTCGGGCTTCAACTACTTCAACCCCCACGGGCATGACGGCAGTGGTGAGAAACGGCACACGATCCAGATCACCGGCAGTCGCGGTTACGTAGGGCTGGTCGGTTACGATTGGGCCCCGCAGGGCGTTGAGTGGGCCACGCTGGACCGTCCCCAATTGGTTCGGGAATGCACCGAACCCGGCGGATATATATGGCAACAGGGAGCTGCCCTAGCAGCGGAATGCCTGTCGACGGGCCGTGAACTCTTGGCCACCCCAGAACAGGCTCTCCACGTCCTGGAAATCATCACCGCGGCTCGCGCCTCCTCGGCCAGCGGTCGGACTATTCCTTTGAAGTCCACCTTCCGTTGGCCGTTGCCCGTCTGAGGCGCGGGCTTGAATTTAGTCGCACATCTCGGGTCGGGGGCATGATCGCCACCGACCCGATTGAGTGCGTCTGGCTCAGCGGTGGCTCAGTGCGTGTAACCCTCTTCGCCGTGCTCGGCGAGGTCGAGTCCCTGGTCCTCGATATCCTCCGAGACTCGGCATCCCATCAATCGATCGATCACCCAGTAGAGAATAACTGTGGCGACCACTGAGAAGACCAAAACCATTCCGCCGGCTTTTATTTGTTCCCACCAAAGAGATCGGCCCACCAGCGGTAGAATCCAATCAGCTTTGAGGTTGGGGTTAATATCGGAGGTTGCCAGCACGCCGGCCATGACCGTCCCAACGGTACCACCGACGGCATGAACCCCGAACGTATCGAGAGAATCGTCGTAGTGAAAACGAGCCTTGAGCCAACTGCAGGCCCAGAACGTGGAAAGCCCGGCCAAAAGGCCAATGATCATGGCCCCGGTGGGTGTCACAAAACCGCTGGCCGGTGTGATCGTCGCCAGTCCTGCGACCGCCCCGGAACAAAGACCCAAGACCGACGAGCGTCCGCGGATCACACGTTCTAGGACGCCCCAGGTTAGCAGACCCGCCAGCGCACTCAAGGTGGTGGCAGTGAAGGCATTGGCGGCGATCTTGTCTGCCGCGACGGCGCTGCCGGCATTAAACCCATACCATCCGAACCACAGCATGCCCGTCCCTACCATGCACAAGACCATGCTGTGCGGTTGAATGTGTTCACGTCCAAAACCTCGGCGAGGCCCGAGCAATAGGCAGAGCGCCAAGGCGCTCCAACCAGAAGTCATGTGAACAACAATGCCTCCGGCAAAATCAATCGCCCGGATCGCAGCCTTGGCGTTCCAGAGCCCATTCATCCATCCCCCGACTCCCCACATCATGTGGGTGACCGGAAAATAAACGATGATCATCCAAGCGATACAAAAAACCAGCAGAGCACTGAACCGCATCCGCTCAGCGATGGCTCCCACGATCAGCGCCGGGGTAATGATGGCGAACATCATTTGATACATGGCAAAGACATTGTGGGAGACCCATGGGCCGTAGTCGGCATTGGGGTCGGCATTGACTCCGGCGAACCCCGCCCATTGGAAACCGCCAAGCCACGGCGACCCAGGTGCAAAACTGACCGAATAGCCAAAGGCCCACCACATCACCCCCACCACTCCTGCCAATCCCAGGCACTGCGCCATAACTGAAAGGACATTCTTGCGGCGTACCAAACCGCCATAAAATAGCGCCAAACCCGGAAGACTCATGAACAGCACCATACCCGCACTCATCATCATCCAGCCGTTGTGACCGGGACCCGGGATCCCCTGCAGAGGGCCAGTCGGAGCCGAGTTACGGACATAGGCCTCCAGATCTGCCAGACGCTGCTCGACCCCGGGCTCGGCGGCGGCAGCAGAGGTCGAGGGCAACAACACGAGGGCCGCGGACAGAAATGCCGCAAACATGCGAAACCAGTTCATGCGGGAATGACGATTAGACAGCTTGTTCTCCGCGCTCCTCGGTTCGGATCCGGATAACCTCTTCGACAGAGGAAACGAAAATCTTACCATCACCAATCTTGCCGGTGCGGGCTGCTTGAATAATGGCGTCGATCGCCGTCTGAACTAAGGCGTCGGATACCACGAGTTCGATCTTCAGCTTAGGAAGGAAGTCCACCGTGTACTCCGAGCCACGGTAAATCTCCGTATGGCCCCGTTGCCGACCGAAACCCTTCACCTCGGAAACAGTCATCCCCACCAGACCCGCGGCCTGAAGGGCAGATTTCACATCCTCGAGTCGGAAAGGCTTAATAATGGCTTCTACTTTTTTCATGGGTCATCGCGGAAACGATGAAATCTTCTCATTCAAAAGCCGGTGGATGCAATAGATTCCCGAGCCACTCGTTAAGCCGGAAACAGGCTCTACCCTCTCTCACTGCTTACCAAGTCCCAGCCTACTTGCTCAGATAATGTGTATCTTTAGCGTTATATTTTCAGTTTAAAACCCCGTTTCACCCTCATTCCGAGACATTTAGACAAAACAGGTCACCCACAGAGATAAAACAGCCCATCCCACATCCATCAAGCCTGTCCCTGATTTCGGTGGTTTCTAAAGCGACCTTGGAAAGGAGCCTGTGCGTGGCTAACGGATAGACAGACCGCTGAAACGGCTATTCAGGAGACTAAATTTAAAGTCGCTCGGCGTCCTGAGAGCCAATGAGGAAAGACTGGAAAGGCTTTTGTAAGCCGAACGGACCGGATGAAATTATCCCAAGCTCGTCATTGTCCCGAATTGCCGTGAGAACCGTATTGATCGGGAAAAGCAGCCTGAGGGGTGCTTGAGGAAGGGGGGGTGAGGATGGTAGCGCGCACGGGAATTGAACCCGTCTTTCAGCCTTGAGAGGGCCGTGTCCTAGCCGATAGACGAGCGCGCCGTCCAGAAGGAGATAAAACTCGTTCCCCCCCTTCTCTGTCAAACCGAGATTCCAAGATCCCACGGATCAATACAAAAGCAGATCGGAATACGGCTTCCAATCGGGCTTTAGGGAATGGGTTCCAATGGGCTTCGCTTACGAAGACGCAACGCCTGCAATTCGGAGAGGAGGACCATCCGATCGTCGTCGTCCAGAGTGGTATCGCCCAGTCGTCCATTGCGCACGGCGATCTGACGATCCAGCCAAACATCCCGAAGGCGGCGAATGACGTCGGCCAACTGACGCTCGGGCTCGGGAATTTCCCGCTGCTCGGTGGCCGTTTCAGTGATGAGAGACTGGGCGAACGGATCTTCCTCAAAGCGGCTCAGCAACCCAACCACGTCACCTCCAGTCTGAAAATGCACTGCGAGAATCCGCTGGACCGCCGGGTTCGGCACCCAATCGGGCTCCAGATGAACGGCGGCGAAATTCTGCAATTCGGACGACAGGAAGACGTACTTGAGCAACCACAGTTCATTGACCCCGGGCCGTTCTTGAACGATCGGCGAGTCCGGTTCCGTCAGAGGGGGGGCCTCGTCTGTTCGCTCATACCGCGGCTTGGCTCCGGCGGCCTGCTTGCGGAACTCAGCCCGCACCGCCTGCACATCCACCCCCAGACGTTGCGCGGTCCGTTGGGCATACGTGTCAATCAGCACGGCGTTGGCCGTCTTGTGCACGGCCTCGCCCATCGACCGCAGCACGACCAAGCGACCACGATCAGAGGCGATGTCGTTTCCGGAACACAAACCCTGCAAATAGAAGTCGAAGATGCCCTGGGCACGGTTAAGGAGGGCTTGAAAGGATTCTGCACCGTGGGCCCGGATCCACGAATCCGGATCATCCGGAGGCGGAATGCTGGCCACGCGAATGGCCAACCCGGCCGCTAGGAGCGGATCCAAGGCCCGGATTACGGCGTCGCGGCCGGCCTTGTCGCCATCGAAGCACAGCACGACCTCGTCGACATAGCGCTTGAGCACCCGGGCCTGGTCGGCCGTGAATGCGGTGCCTTGCGGGGCCACGACATTGCGAATCCCGGCCGCGTGGCAGGCGATGGTGTCCAACTGTCCCTCAGCAAGAATGGCCTTTCCCGCGTCAAGAATGGAACGCTTGGCCTTGTCGAGGGCGAAGAGCACCCGGCCCTTGCTGAAGATGGGCGTCTCGGGCGAATTGACGTACTTGGCCTGCTTCTCGTCACCTTGCAGCACGCGCCCACTGAAGGCGATGACCCGCCCCTGTTCATCGCAAATCGGGAACATCAGCCGCCCACGGAAGCGATCGTACCAACCACCGGAATCCCGGCGTAAGATAAGTCCGGCCGTTTCGCACAACTCGGGTGAAAACCCCTTGGCCTTGGCCCAGTTCACCGTGTCATCCCAAGCCTCGGGCGCAGCGCCGACGCGGAATTCACGAATGGCATCCGGGTGGACTCCGCGGCGCTCCAGATACTCCCGGGCCACCTGACCGGCGGCTTCACCGGCCAGACACTGCTGCCATCGCTGGGTGATAGCCTCGTGGAGCTTGAGCAACTGATCCTTGATGGATCGCTGGTCTCGGACGGCAGGATCATTGGCCATCTCCAGCGGAATCCGCGCGCGTTCGGCCAAGCGCCGGACAGCGTCCATGAAATCTAGGTTTTCGTACTCTTTAACGAAGGCAAACACATCCCCGCCCTTCCCGCAGCCGAAGCAACGGAAGATTTGCCGCGAGGGATTCACATTGAAGCTCGGAGACTTCTCTTTGTGGAACGGGCACAGGCACACGAAGTTGGCGCCATTGCGCTTCAACGGAACATGCGCGCCAATGATATCGACGATGTCGTTGGCAGCGCGGATTTGCTCAAGAGTGCTTTGCGAGACAAGTGCCATGGGGCAATGGGCCGACAAGAGCATCCCAACGAATCCGCCGCCGATCAATCGCACAAACCCGAGGACAAATTCGCAACGCGCCTACATCGCGTGGAAACTTAAAATTCCACAATCCAAACACGAGGCTCGCGGAAGGTCTCCGAACGGAACACGACCGTCACTGACCCAACGCCCGGAACGCGCACACGCTCAAGGGTGGGAGGACGAATTCGGCCGAGTGGGGCTGCCCGTGGCATGCAATGGGTTCAGCAACAACACCGCCCGCATTGCCCTGGTTGCCGCCTCCGTAAACCGTGGCGTCGGAGTTGAGCAATTCACTCCATCGACCCGGCCGCGGCAAACCGACCCGGTAGTTGCGATGCAAGGTCGGGGTCAGGTTTAGAACGACCAGCACACACCCGCCGCTTTCCCGGTCGGACCGGATGAAACTCAGCACACTGTTGGCGTGATCCCCGTTGTCGATCCATTGGAACCCGTCCGGCTCGTAATCCCCGCGCCAAAGGGCCGGTTCAGACCGATACGCGTGATTCAAATCACTCACCCAACGCTGGACACCGGCATGGAAAGGGCCCTGCTGCAGAAGCCCCCAATCCACCTCACCATTCACATTCCACTCGGTCACCTGACCCAACTCGCCACCCATGAAGATCAACTTCTTGCCTGGGAAGAACCACTGATAACCCAGCACTGTGCGCAAGTTGGCGAAGGCCTGCCAGTCATCACCCGGCATGCGGCGACGGAGCGAACCCTTTCCGTGGACCACTTCATCATGCGAGAGCGGCAGCACGAAATTCTCATGCCCTTGGTAGAGCATGGCGAAAGTGAGGTCATTTTGATGGTAGCGCCGATGGATGGGATCCCGACCGAAATAACCCAGCGTGTCGTGCATCCAGCCCATGTTCCACTTCAGGGTGAAACCAAGACCACCAATCCACGGAGGCCGCGACACCATGGGCCAAGAGGTGCTCTCTTCGGCCACAGTGACCACGCCCGGGAACTCGACTCCGACATGATGGTTGAATCGCCGTAGGAATTCGACGGCTTCCAAATTCTCGCGACCGCCGTGCTGGTTGGGGATCCACTGGCCTTCCTTGCGGGAATAGTCGAGGTAGAGCATGGAGGCCACAGCGTCTACGCGCAGGCCATCCACATGGTAGCGGTCGCACCAACTCAGGGCGTTGGCGATGAGGAAGTTGGACACCTCATTCCGACCGAAGTTAAAGATCAACGTGCCCCAGTCCTGATGCTCGCCCTGGCGCGGATCTTCGTGCTCGTAGAGGGCCGTTCCATCGAAGCGGGCCAGCGCCCAATCGTCCTTGGGAAAGTGAGCGGGAACCCAGTCAATGAGAACTCCGTAGCCGGCCTCATGCAGAGCGTTGATTAGGTATTGAAGATCATCCGGGGTGCCATAGCGGCGCGTCGGCGCGTAGAAGCCCGTCACCTGATATCCCCAACTGGGGTAAAAAGCGTGCTCAGCCACCGGCATCAACTCGACATGGGTGAACCCCGTGCTCCGCAAGTATTCGATCAAAGGCTCAGCCAACTCCCGATAGCCGAGCGATTCGCTGACGGATTTTTTCTTCCAGGAGCCGATATGCAGCTCGTAGATGCTCATCGGAGAGCGCAACGCATTCGTCTGGCGGCGGCGCTCCATCCACGCCTCATCGGTCCAGGTAAACTGGCGGGTGTCCCACACCACAGCCGCCCTCTGCGGAGGCAATTCGAAGGCCGACCCCATCGGGTCGGTGTTGATCTTAATGTGCCCCTGGGCGTCGAGCATTTCGAACTGGTACAACGCTCCTTCGCGCACCCCTGGAATGAAAATCTCCCAGACGCCGCTAGATCCCAGTTGCCGCATGGGATGACGCCGGCCATCCCACCCATTGAAATCGCCCACCACAGACATCCGCCGGGCACTCGGGCCCCAGACGGCAAAGGCGACGCCACTCACACCGTCTAAAGTCAGGCACCGCGCCCCCATCGCCTCGTACAACCGCAGGTGGTTGCCTTCGCCGAAGAGGCGGAGGTCATTCTCGGAGACCGTGGGCCAGAACGAGTAGGGATCTCGCCCCTGGGTGACCGATCCGTCGGCCCACTGGATCCGCAAGTCGTAGGCATACACCTGCGAGGCGGAACGTTGGATTCCTTCGAAGATATCGCTGAAATTTAGGCGCTGAAGATCGAGAACGGCTTGTGATCGGTCATGGACCGCCACCAACTGCACCGCCACAGCCCCAGGAATCATCGCACGCCCGACCATACCACTCCCGTCACCCAAGGGATGCAAACCCAGGAGCGTGTGCGGCGAGCGGTGGATCAGGCGCGTCAGGCTGTCCAGTTCCGACGGCGTCAACAACATGGCCTCGAGTTAAACCCGCATCGCCGACGCGAGAAATGCCAAACTCGGCCTCGTTTCCTACCGAAAAATCTGCTCCACCAAAGGGACAGGCTCCACCAAAGGGACAGGCTCCACCAAAGGGACAGGCTCCACCAAAGGGACAGGCTCCACCAAAGGGACAGGCT